>CANBFZ010000085.1 GCA_947367725.1 uncultured Eubacterium sp. | reverse complement strand
ACCGGCATAGAACGGGATATCGTGTCCTGGCTTACTGCTGATGGTCTGCGGCCCCTCGTGGACGCTGAGCAGGTGACCTACGCCGTGCCCGGTGCCGTGATTGTAGTCAAGCCCCAGATCCCGCAGTGGCTTTCTAGTCAAAGTATCCAGCGCACCGCCAGTCGTGCCTGCAGGGAATTTTGCCATGGCAAGCGCAATGTGGCAGCGCAGTACCGTTGTATAGTGCGTTTTCATCTTTTCGGAAAGTGGCCCCAGGGCGATGGTTCTGGTGATATCAGTGGTGCCGTCTTCATATTGTCCGCCGGAGTCTACCAGTAAAAAACCTTCCGGACGCAATGGTTGATTGGTTTCTTCGGTGGCTTCATAGTGCACAATGGCGCCGTTTGCCATATAGCCGGAAATGGTGGTAAAACTCAGGTCGTAGCAACCAGCTTGTGCTCTGCGGCACTGCTCCAGATAATCGGCGGCAGAGATTTCTGTGATTTCCTCTTTACCCACAGTTTCTTTCAACCAGTAGATAAAATTTACCATGGCGGCGCCGTCTTTTAGATGGGCGTTTTTTGTGCTCTTAATTTCGTCGTCGTTTTTCAATGCTTTCATCATTGCCACGGGGTTTCCCTCGTTGATGATGGTAACATTGTCTGGAAGGGAGCGCACCAGCGCGTAGCTGACGATGCTTTCGTCCAGGAGGATGGTGCCTTCTGGCAGCGTTTTGATGTCTTCAAAAATCTGGAAATACGGACGTACATCTTCTTCACGGAATGTTTCGTCCATGATGTATAGATAAGCGTGGGTTTTTGCAATAAGGGCAAAGCTGAAAAAGACTGGCGTATTGGCAACGTCTGCACCGCGCAGATTGAACAGCCAGGCGATTTCTTCCATTTTCGTAATCAGATGATAGTCAGCGCCTTTATCTGCCATATAACTGCGGACTCTGGAAAGCTTGGATGCAGCAGTTTCGCCAGTCACGGAAAGGGGTAGACCGTAGATGCGGGATGGTTGAATCGCAGGGCGATCTTCCCAGATATCGCCAACTAGATCTAGTTCATAGCGGACTTTGGCAATTTCCTCCAATCTGCATCCGAAAGCAAAATCGCAGACTCTGCCGTCAAAGCCAATGCTGCTATCTGCTGGAAGGTTCTCCTTCAAATACGCTTCGATGGTCGGTACGCCTGGTTCGCCCATTTTCATCAGACCGATGCCGCTGCCCGCAAGCTGGTCTGCTGCCTGCAGAAAATATCTTCCGTCAGTCCAAAGCCACGCTTCTGAAGCAGTGACCACCAGCGTGCCTGCTGAACCGGTAAAGCCAGAGATAAATTTGCGGCATTTGAAGTAGTCGTTGACGTACTCTGAGCCGTGAAAGTCTGTAGTTGGAATGACATAAGCATCCACACCCGCCTGCAGCATCCGTGTGTGCAAGGTAATCAGTTGTTGTTTCATGATAAAATTCCCCTTCTTTCTATTGATCTATCTAAAGATACGTTTT
The DNA here is from genome assembly GCA_947367725.1 of uncultured Eubacterium sp. Lineage (GTDB taxonomy): Bacteria > Bacillota > Clostridia > Peptostreptococcales > Anaerovoracaceae > Senimuribacter. Next base: position 5,758 of record CANBFZ010000085.1, on the reverse strand, counting down.
GGTATTTTGCTGTCGATGATATGCGCTGTGATGCCCATGAGAATCCCGCTTGCAATGCCGCTGAACATCAGAATCGGAAAATACAAGAACATGCGCAGATTGGATACGATGGCAGCAGCCACCAGTAGCTGCCCCATGTTATGTGCTACACCGCCGGCCATACTGACGCCGATCATGCTGAACAATTTCGTCTTTTTCAGAAGCCACATGACGAGCAGGGATAAGATACCGCCAGCCAGCGAGTACAAGGCGCCGAACACACCGCTGAATAAAAGTCCTGCGATGAGAATTCGGATGATATTGATGAGCAAGGCATAGCGAACGTTCATTTCATATAACACGATGACGACCACTAGATTGGCAAGCCCCAGTTTCACGCCGGGAATACCGACGCTGAATGGAATGATGGCTTCTACATAGGAGAAAATCAGCGCCAGACATGCAAACATAGCGGAAAGTGCCAGTGCCTTGGTTCTGTGCGCAGTTTTACTGATTTGAGAATGGTTAGTTTGAGACTGCATCGATTTCCCCCTCGCCGCCGGTAATTTCTATCATAACTTTGTTTGGCAGGCAGACAATGCTCTGATTTGCCATACTGACTTTGCCATCTTTGACACACACCTGATTATGGCAGTCAGAATAAGTCATTTGCACCGTGCCGTCTTTTATGGTAATCTTATTAAGATGGTGGTTCTGTTTGATTTCTATGGTTTGGTTTTCGTGGAGACTGTAGGTGCCATAAGGTTTTCCGTCGACTGTAATGACAGCCTTCTGACCGGCGCCGCCAGCCGCAAAGGACCACGCAGAAAGGGCGAGTCCAAGCATCACCAGAACTGCAAAGAGAACGATATCTGCTTTGTAAATCATTTTAAACATAAATACTCCAATAGTAAGTTGAGGTACATCTTATGAAAAGATTTTTTTCTTTATGGGTCATCCTTGTGATGACCTTCGCTATCATTATAACACACACTGGCTGTACAGAAAAGCCAGTATCGAAAACAAGTTATTACATGGATACCATTTGTCAGATTACTATCTACGATATGGCGGAGATGGGTGAGGAGACTGCCGAATCTGCCATTGATTCTGCCTTTGCACTCTGTGCCCAGTACGAGTCCATGTTCAGTGCGACAAGGGAAGAAAGTGATATTTTTAAGCTGAATCACGCAGGCGGCAAGGCGTTTTCTTGTGATCCCCACACGGTTTCTCTGCTGAAAAAAGGGTTGTATTATGGAAAACGCTCCGATGGAGCATTTGATATTACCATCGGGAAGGTGGCCGCTTTGTGGGATTTCCATGCCGAAACACCCCAAGTTCCTTCAGAAGCGGCGGTGCAGACGGCGCTTGCCGGGGTAGATTACCAGGCTGTGCAGATTGACGGCAACCGGGTTACGCTGGAACATCCTGAGGCAGAGATTACCTTGGGCGGTATCGCAAAAGGCTATGTGGCTGACCGTGCGGTAGAACATCTTGAAAAGCTTGGCGTCACCAGCGCCATTGTCAACTTCGGCGGTAATATTATTGCCATCGGAGATAAAGATGGCGAACCGTTTCGAATTGGCATTGAAAAGCCCTTTACAGACCGCGGCGAAATCATCGGTTCTGTACCCGCTGCCGATGCAACTGTGGTGACTTCCGGTATTTATGAGCGGGGCTTTGAGAAAGACGGGCAGTATTATCATCATATTCTGGATGTAAAGACTGGATGGCCGGTGGAAAATGATGTGGTCAGCGTAACGCTTTTGGGCGCAAAAGGCATGTCTGCTGACTGTGACGCCATGTCTACCATCTGTCTGACATTGGGGATTGACGAGGGCATGGACTTTATAGAAAGCATCGATGGTGTGGAAGCACTGTTTGTGGATCAAGATGGCGTGATTACGAAAACGTCCGGATTTGAAGGGTTTACAGAAGCGAAATCGTGATGATTTCGCTTGCATCTACAGAAAAAATAGGTTTCTCAAATCGCCTTGCGCCTGCGGGGTACTTTAGCAGGCGCGCCAGAGCTGGATCATCTCGGCGATGGTTTTTTCCATGTCGCCTAGCGGAATTTGATTGTAATAGAAGATTAAGGCGGCGGTGTCCTGCGCGGTTAGACTAGCAACAGGCTGGACGTTCACACCGATGGAACGAGCCATTTCTGAAAGTGCTGCCGGCGATTTTTGGGTGCGAACTTTAAGAATGATGTTGATGCCGGAGCTGGTGTTGGTAGGCGTAACAAAACCTTTTCCGAAGCGAGAAAATGCACCGAGGGCTGTCTGCAATTTTTGACCGTACAGTTTCCGCAGTTTTTTAATATTGGTGAAATATAAGCCATCTTCCATGAATAGCGCCAAGGTTAGCTGCTCTGTTTTGGAGCAGGTTTGGGTATAGTCGGTTTTGATGGTATTGAAAATTTCCATCATGGCAGTAGGCAGCACCATATAGCTGATTTTTACTGCTGGAAATAGGGTAGAAGAAAAGGAACCCAGATATACAACATGGCCGCCATCGTCAAGACCCTGCAGCGCTGGTACGGGTTTTCCGAAATATCGAAGTTCGCTATCATAGTCGTCCTCTAGAATATAACTGTTATTTTCTATTGCCCATTCCAGCAGTTGGTAGCGTCTTCCGATCGGCATGACGGAGCCTGTTGGAAATTGATTGGAAGGGCTGACATAGACTGCAGAAGGAATGTTAGTCGGCAGCTTTTCAATACGAATGCCATCTTCGGCGACTGCGACTTTGGTGATGCTGAACCCGTGCTCTCTGAAAATATTCTGCACTGGCAGATAGCCAGGATCTTCGGCAGCAACGTGCCCGATGCCGATTTTGCGTAAAATACGACAAAGGTGGGTGGTTAGCTGCTGTGTTCCTGCACCGATTACAATCTGATCAGGATTTGCCATTACGCCGCGGGACGTGTAGATGTATTTAGAAATTTCAAAGCGCAGCGCGCCTTCTCCTTGGGGATCGCTTTCAAAGAGAAGCAGATGGGAATAATCGTTCAGTACTCTGGCCATGGATTTTTTCCATTTTGCAAAGTTAAAACAGGACAAATCGTGCTTGTAAGGGGAGTCTTCCACTGCAAAAGAGGACAGCTCCAGACCAGATTCCTTAGATTGACCCAGATTGGCGCTGTCTCCCGCAATATCAGCGACATAGTAGCCAGACTGCGGCTTACTGATGATGTATCCTTCCACAGCAAGTTGGCTGTAGGCAAGATCCACAGTGGTCATACTGATGGATAAGTCTGTTGATAGTCTACGCAGGGAAGGAAGCTTTTCGCCATAGGCGATATTGCCGCAAGTGATTTCGCGGCGAATATGTCGATATAACTGTATATATAACGGCGTCTTTGAACTGTATTTAAACTCCATTGTAATTGGCTTCATTTTAGGAAAACCTCCAAACTGTATTGATAAAAATAATATTTATTGACTATTTTAGAAAGAACACTTTAATGTTATTATAATAGCAATAAAAAGAAAGTCAATGGATTGGAGGCAGATTTATGCTGCAGTACGGGCAAGAAAATAGAAATAAAGTGATGACAACGGTGATGACGGCATTGCTGATGTGTCTCATTATGATTGCGACTATGTTTATCAAGGTGCCGATTCCATTTACGCAGGGGTATGTACATCTGGGGGACTCTATGATTTTTCTGGCAGTGTTAATCCTGGGGAAAAAGCATGGTGCAGTGGCTGCTGGCGCAGGTTCTGCTTTGGGTGATCTGATCGGCGGTTATGCGTTTTGGGCGCCATGGACCTTTCTGATTAAGCTTGTCATGGCATGGCTTTTGGGAATTTTTGCAGAGAAGACGAGCTGTCACAGTGGAAAAGGGATCTTCGGATTAGAGATTGTTGGAATGGTGCTGGCAGGTTTGGAGATGACAGCGGGTTACTACCTGACGGAATCTGTCATGTATGGAAATTTCCTGGTGCCAGTTTCTGGGATTGTCTGGAATATCGGGCAGTTTGCAGTGGGTATGGTCATTGCCTGCGTGCTGGCAGGTGCGCTGCGTAAAACGCCTGCCAAGAAATATTTTGTATATAAATCGATCTGAACCTTTGGAAATGCAAGGGCGGCGTATCGTGAGATGCTTTGATGCAATCTGAATCAAGCGTCTTTCTGCGCCGCCCTTTTGTGTCTAAAGATCCAGTAAATCCTGATAGGTTACATTGAGTGCGGCGGCGATCGCTTTCAGTTCAATATCTGTTACAAACCGTTTACCGTCTTCAATGCGCTGTACTGCATTTTTATCAATATCTAGTCCTGCAATCTGCAGCATGTCAGCCAGTTTTCTCTGAGAAGTTCTTTCTGGTAGATTTTTTCGGATCTCTTTGATCTTCTGACCGCAAATATTATTCTTGCCTTCGGCAGTTTTATTTTTATACATAGGGTTTCTCCTGTTTGACATTTAATGATTGTCATTTTTTTTATTGTATGCTAAAATTGTAACAACATTGACATCTTGTAAATGTCAATAATCTCACAATTTATGAAAGGATCCATCAGTTATGAGTGACTTATTATCTGCTCTATACGCAGGCGAACTTTATCCGGCGGAGCAGTATATGCCGCGTATAGAGGCGTACCGTAAGCTCTACCGGGAACATCTTCGTCAGCACGAAGCATTTGCTGAAACGCTGCGTAGATTAGACCCTCCGTTAGATCAGCAGTTCACAGAAATTCTGGAAAGGCAGCTAGACGAAGTACCCCTTGAAATCGAAGATGTATTTATACAGGGATTCCGTTTGGGCGCAAAGCTGATCATCGAAATATTTCAGGATGATGTACGTGCCGGAGAAAAATAAGTCTTCGGCACGTATTGCCAGTCCCAACACCATATAAAGCAGCAATTACATCTGATCGTGGGTGTTGTTCCAATATTCTGTATCAAAAAATTCTGATGGTGTCATTCCAAAGTATTCAATGATATCGAACAACGCTGTCACTGAGGGTAAGGATCTCCCGGATGTAATGGCTCTTATGTAGTTTTTGTTGTGACCCAGGTCATAAGACATCTGGTATTCTGAGACATTCATTTTCAGTCTCAGTTCGGTGATTCGTTCTCTTAACATCTTTGCATGCATACGTAATTTCCTTTCTGTTCATAAAGTATCTTGTTTCTGTAGCTGGTTATGTAAATTTATAGCATAAAATTAGAAACTAGCCATATTATATATGGAATAAAGATATTTTATCTGGAATCCGATGCGCCTTTGGAGCGCTTGCTTTTTTGTGTAAGTAATTGTAGCAGAGTTAATAAGATTACCATGTCTTCTTCATCTAATTCTCGCATATATTCGTTTGCCTTTTTTAGCATCTGCGACTGCTGTTGTTCCTCGTCAAAGAATTCGGCAGGCGTCAAGTTAAAATACGAAATGATTTCAAATAATCCGCTGATAGACGGCAATGCACGTCCGCTGGTGATAGAGCGGATATAATTTTTATTATGTCCTAGATCGTAGGACATTTTGTATTCTGATACCTCTTTCTGTAATCGAAGCGCTGTAATTCGCTTCCCGATATAGTCGATATTCATCGTGTGTACCTCCTGTTTCTTTGCGTTTATATTAACGCTTTTGTAATATAGAATGTCGGGCTATAATGTGGAATTTTGTCTTTATCTATGGAAAATGAAAACCCCTTTATCTAAGGAACGCATCCTGGCACAACTACAAAAAACAAAGGATACGCCATTTGCTATCAGCTGCTGTGATATGAGTAATGTTGTAAGTAATGGCATTTTACCTATTAAGGAATTGAA
>CANBFZ010000084.1 GCA_947367725.1 uncultured Eubacterium sp. | reverse complement strand
AAAGCTAAGCAAGGCACCCCTCATTGTATCTGCATTTTTTTCTAATAGCTTAAGTTCTGCTTCTAAGTATTTCTTTCTCGTTAATGCAGCAACCATCTGCGGCATTTTCTTAATGCTCTGTCGAACTCGTTTCCCACCAATTTCGTAAACATGAAAAAATTGCAATGTATCTCCATATTTTGTCTGCATTAACTGCCCCGGCGGACAACTCGCCAATTCAGCATTGACAAATCTCTGTCTTTTCTCGATTTTTGTCAATATTTCTTCTAAATTCTGCCTCAAAATCACTAATATTACCCTCCTTTTTTGACAAAATTGACTAATTTCTTGTTTTTTGTCAATTTTAGCAAAGAAATCGGGTGAAAACATTGACAAAATTGACAGATTTCAATTTTTTTGTCCACTTTGTCAATATTTCGGGTTAATTGGATTTTACAAATGGCAATTTAAATAATACGCATACATTGACAGAGTGGATTATCTCTATCATACATGATTTGCGACCAATTTTTCAACCATTTTTTTACTTTTTTTATAATTATTTCCTTTCATCCCCAATAGGAGCGACGCAAGAGATTCTTGTTCGAAAAGAGGAACAGTAGGAAATCCCCTCCTAATCACACAGATGCCTGCCGCCACTTACAAAACAGGGGCGGGCATCCGCCCGCCCCGCTAGATAGTTTTTACAGTTCGCCTCTTCTTCTCTTTGCTTCTTCGCATAAGAAAGTAGCTACATCGATACCATGGGAATCTCTGCCGAATCCAGCATCAATTCCTGTTTTTACAGCATCATCAGGAATAACCTGTGTACCGCCGGCAGCGATGATCACCTTATCTCTGATGCCCTTTTCAACAGCCAGGTCATTGATTCTCTTCATATTCTTGTAGTGAATATTGTCGTGAGAAATAATGGTGGAAGCCAAAATTGCGTTTGCATTCAGCTCTACTGCAGCATCAACTAACTTTTCTACTGGAACAGAAGTGCCCAGATAATTTACTTTGATGCCCCATTTTTCAATACCGCCATGTTTGATATTGATGATTTCACGAAGACCTACAGAGTGTTCATCTTCGCCAACTGTACCACAAACAACTACCATCGGATGGTTTTCAAATTCGTTGTACAAAGTAGCGTCATCTAAATGATGTGGTTCAGGTGGAATCTCCAGTGCAGACGGATCTACATCGAAGGTAACCTTACCCTTCATTTCGATTCTGGTACCTTCCGCTTCCTGCATCACTTCCTTGGAAGTAACTTCAGGATTTTCCAGACCCAGTTTGCGTCCGATTTCCAGCGCTGCAGCTTCTGCAGTTCTTGCATTTGCAGGGATCATCATCGTCATCAGAACGACACCGTCTCCGCACCATTCCATTTCAGGCTTGATTGCTTCGCCATCCAGGTATTTTGCAACCTTTTCTAATCTGCGATCTACGCAGTCTTCTTCATCCAGCTCGTCAATATATACGATCTTGCTTCTGTCTTCGAAAGTACAGCCACCGATGAGTGCTGCAGGATCTTCAGGATTTCCACCGTACTGTTCTACGTTGTTGTAACCGAAGTGTGCAGTTACAGGCGCCATGTAATCTTCTTCTCTTTCGAAGATATAGCCATAGCCTACGCCGCCTTCAATCTTACGAGCGATACCGTCGCCGTTTCTTTCCGGATATTTTGCGGAGTCAACGAAGAAACCTTCCTGTACAGCCTGGAAGTAACCGCCAACTTCGATGATTTCTTCCATGAACAGAACTGCTCTTTCTTTCAGATCACGCGCCATTTCACGCAGCGGACCGTCTTTCTTCAGTTCTACCAGATCCATTAAACCGTCCATACCGATCAACGCCTGTTTTGCGTTGTCGCAAGCTTCCATGTTGTAGATATGCCAAGGCACGTTTCTACCTTCGTCCGGTGTAATGGTGGACTGAATGTCAGCACTGGTCAGCTTGGAAATGAACATATTCATTACGTGTGTAACAGTAGCTTCACGAACGGAGGAGCAGATGTATTTGGTGTTCTGCTGTGCTCTCATCTTATATCTGCCGCAGAAATCTCTCAGTGCTACTGCATATGGTAAGTCAAGGTACATACATGGTGCAGGTGTCGCAGTTGGAGGTACTGTGGATAATGCAATATTTTCTGGTTTGATACCAACTTTTTCAGAGAACAGGGAGTTGATCGCATGCTGTACAATCAGTTCAGGCATTACTTTCCATGCTTCTCTTGCCGTTGCGTTTGCATTGTGTGCACCGTCGATCTGCAAAATGTCAGCCCATGCCAGAATCTTCTTGGATTCGCAAGCGTCTACGAAAGATCTTACGCAGTTAATATCTCTGTAAAGTACGTTGTACTGCGGATCCTGGTGTGCGCCGTTGATCCCTTCTTCAGCAAACATTACCGCTACGTCCGGACCAGCTACGCCGGAAACATAGGAGTGATAGTTGATTGGACGGCCAACTTCATCTTCGATGATGTCCAGTGCTTTTCTCTGTGCTCTAACCTGCTTACGCGTAACAGGAATACCGCCGATTCCCTGTGGTGTACCTTCCATCAGACCGTCGATGTGGGACTGACCCATATGTCTAATAACCATGATATGGTCAGCGCCATGCCATGCAGCCATTCTCATTCTTCTAATATCATCTTCAAATCTACCGGAAGCGATTTCTGTTGTGATTACAGGCAGCGGCTGCGGGTCAATGTTTTCGAAGTACTTTGCTGGCGGCAGGCCAACACCGTTCTTCAGAGGTTCGGAACAATCTTTGTATTCAAAAGGCCCCATCTTAAGTCCTGGTGCAGGTTTTCTCCATACCCAACCTCTTCTTCTCGGTTCATACTGATCGAGGTCTTTTAAGATGTTTCTAACATCTAATTTTTCATTGTGTTTTAAAATCATGTCTGCCATCTTTATTTACCCTCCTTGAACAGTGCGACTGCATCATCCCAGTATTCACCAGCAGCCAGCTTTTCGCTTGCTTCTCTGATAGAGATGCCTTTGTCTTTAGAAATTTTATAAACGACGTGACCAGTACCGTGTCCCATCAGACCTCTATCCATACAGCCTTCTACGATTTTCTGCGTATCCAGAGAGGAAACGCCCATTCTCAGTAAAACAGCTCTCTCAACGGAAGGGGTCGTGTTTTTTCTTCCCAGTTCAAGAAGCGGGTCAACAACCTGGGCAGTCAGTTCCCAGAATTTGTTATAAAGTTCTTCGTCAGAAAGATTTGCGATATGCTTTCTTCTCTGTTCGAAATCGTCTGCTCTTTTCATTCTATTTTCTCCTTTTATGCTAAAGATATTAATAACCCAGTTCAGCCAACGCTGCCATTACAAAATCTGTATCGGTTTTGGTTTCTGCGACTAAGAACTGGATGTCTTCGTCTGTCAGCTTTTCTACGCCTGCTTTCTTTACAGCCTTTTTAATCAAGGACTTTCTAAAGCGCGTAATGTCCGCTTCTTTGTGTTTTACAAAGCCTGGATCCTTTGGCAGGACAATGTTTACGCCCGGCTGGTCTTCTTCCTGCGGATTTCCGAATTTGATTTCAATTCCGTTCTCTCTTGCAAACGCCAGCTGTGGCTGGATATGCTTGCCTGCGCCTGTGTACTCCGTTTCACTGATGACCAGCACTGCATCTTCTGGTAATTCCTGTGCCAGAGAAAATGCTGCCGCCAGTGCAGTATTTCCTGCAGGACCTCTTTCGATTCCCTCAAGATTTGCCAGTGCTTCTGTCATATACATAACTTCACCCTGGGTGACAGTAACGTAGCGATCCATGTAACGAAGCGGTCTAGCCGCACTTCTTGGTACATCAGAGTGATCTGGATCTGTCGCATAAGGCACGCCGAAACCAGTGTGTCCTGTGGTACAGGATTTTTTATTGAACTGTTCGTCAGAAGCCATGTGAAGACCGGTCAGATCGATAGAAGCGGAAACCATTTCTGTGTCAATGGCGCCAGCTTTCAAAAGCCCTCTTGCAGTTCCAGTCATCATGCCGCCGCCTGCGTTAGTGCAGACTACCATATCCGGATCTTTGCCAACCAATTCACGACACTGCATTGCAATTTCATAGCCCAGTGTTTCTACACCTGCAATTCCAAACGGAGAATACAGGGATGCATTAAAGTAACCTGTATCTTCCAAAACAGAAAGGAATGTGTAGAATAATTCTGGTCCTACAGTCAGCTGAATGACTTCTGCGCCATAGGCTTCGCACTTTCTTGCTTTTTCAACAATTTCAGGCTGTCCAATGCCCTTGGAGTCGTAACATTCCTGCACGATGATGCATTCCATACCCTGCATTGCTGCCTGAGAAGCAACCGCTGCACCGTAATTGCCGGAGGTTGCTGCGATTACACCCTTATAGCCTAATTTCTTCGCGTGTGCAACGGCACATGCTGCTCTTCTTGCTTTAAAAGAACCGGAAGCGTTTGCTGCTTCATCCTTTGCAAAGATTCTTGCACCGTAACCCGGTTTTGCATATTTTCTTGCCAGTTCAGTGAGATTTCTCAGCTCGATCAGCGGGGTGTTTCCCACTGCAGTTCTTGCCTGAATCTTAGCCACTTCTTCCAGCGTATAACCGGTAGACTTCATCAGTGCTTCATAGTCAAAGGCTACAGAGCCGGATTCAAATTCAGTGTAGTCAAGACCCAGCGCTTTTCTCTGAATCTCATTGGATCTTCCCATAACGGAATCATAATCTTTTGCCAGTGTCATTATTTGTCACCTCCAAACATGATTTCTCTCAGCTGTTTGTCAATCTCAATGATTTCTGGGACAAATTTGCCGTAGCTATGTGTGTAATATGGATTCGCTTCGATCAGCGTACCCTGTTCCATACGACCCGATGCAGTCTTTACTGTTACTACATCACCGATTTCTGCATCTTCCTGCAGCGTGCCCTTCGTCCACATCTGCAAGTCGCACTTCTGTGTATCTTCAGGAATCTTAGCAGTTCTTTCTTCTGCTTTGAGTACAACAGAATGAATGCGTACCCAGGATCCTTTTTTAACCATTCTATATCATCTCCTACATTATGAAATATGTCTCTCTGCGCTTTTTTAGCAAAGCGTTAAGAAAGACGCCGGATTTTTTGTCCACAGCGAGGCAGCAAGTCATCGAAGCACGGCGTGTACTTCCGTGTACATGCGTACTGAGAGGAGGAAGCGAACAACGCTGTGGGCAAAAAGACAATTCTTTCACTATTTTACCAGTTTGCAATCCTCTTCGATCATATTTCTCATGTCGCCCATGATTGCGTGCGGTACAGGGATGTCGATCATAGTCTTCAGACCAGGTCTTGCGTTGATCACGTGCGGAATGCAGTTCATGATCATAGCCATGGTTCCGATACCACCTTCGATTTCCGGTGTATTTGCCATGTTTACAGGAGGATTTCCCTTGATTTCTACATAGTCACCAGTGAATACACCAACCTGTTCAGGCTCGATCTGCTGCGGGTGATCCATTTCGATTTTTACTTCACCGTCAACAGTTCCCCAGCCCTTCATTGCAACACCTGCAACCTGACCTGCTGCTGCAAATCCATAAGGAGATTTTCTGTCCACATCTGTTACGATTGGTTCCATATCCTGCTCAAATTTTTCTAAGTTCCAGCCCAGTGCATCGCAGATCATGCCAACGGATTCTGCAAATCCTACGTGACCTGCCATTGTGCCATCTGCTTTTCTCTTGTTGAAATCTTCAACTTCTACGCCGATGCCCTGTTCTTCCATTACAGCAGGACCAAACGGAGATAAGCTGTTCACTCTTCTGGAAACGATGTGATCTACAGATTCACATGCGCCAGTCCACAGAATTACCAGAAGGTCCATGATCAGGCCCGGGTTGATACCAGTTCCCAGTACTGTTACGCCGTTCTTCTTTGCGATTTCATCCAGCTTCTTTGCCAGTTCTGGTTCCTGTGCCTGCGGATAAGCCATTTCTTCAGCGGAAGTGATGACGTTCATGCCATTTTCCATAACCTTTACCAGCTTGTCGTATACTTTTGCAGTGAAAGAGTCTGTGCAAACAACTACAATATCAGCAGCACCTGGTTTGATGACTTCATCTGCAGTTCCTACGATGACATCTTCTCTGTCACCTCTTTCAATGCCTGGTACAACTTCATACAGGCTCTTGCCAAGCTTTGCGCCGATGTCGATTGCGCCGACAATGTCAACACCCTGCTTCTTTACCAGCATTTTACCGATTCCGCCGCCCATAGCGCCGAGTCCCCAAAGGATAACCTTTACATTTTTCATTTGCTTTTCTCTCCTTTTAATCAATCATTTAAAATGTGAACTAAACTTATACCGTGGATTGTAACACACCTCCACGTGCTGCTAATATATAAAGCAACTTCTGTGCCAACCGTTTCATTGTATACATGATACATTTTTTTGCGTAAATTACAGAAAAACACCTGACTTTTCGCTATTATTCTGCGCAAAATCTGCGAAATCACCCTAAAAAAATAAAAAAATGCACCGCACATGCAATGCGGCGCACATCATTGTGCAAATATTTTTGCATATATGGTGCAAAAATATTTGCATTTTAGTGTCATCATTCACCCTTTGATGCCATATTTTTTCAATTTATGCTGTAGGGTCTGCCTTTTAATATGAAGGGCTTCTGCCGTCTTTGAAATATTTCCGCCTTCGGTGATCATGACTTCTCGAATAATCTCCTTCTCCAGATTTTCCAGATACTGATCTAATGGCCCTTTGCGATCCCACTTTTCTACGTCTGCCCCGATGGCGTCTACCTGCATCGGCATCTGCAGCAGTTTCTCCGTCAAGACATGTTCCCTGTCGGCCATAGCCACCGACTGCATAATAATATTTTCCAGCTCCCGAACATTCCCCGGAAAGTCATACTCGCAAAGTCGTTGCAGTGCATGCTCCGACACCATCCAGACCTCTTTTCCAAACCGCTCGTTGTGCTTTTCTAACAATCGTTCTGTCAATACCGGAATATCATCTAAACGGCTGCGCAGCGGCGGGATTGAAATATTCACCACATTCAGCCGGTAGTAGAGATCCCTTCGCAGCTTTCCTTCTTCTATGAGCTTTTCCGGCGGTTCATTGACCGTGGCAATAATCCGCACGTCAATGGGAATATCCTTACTGCCGCCTACCCGTCTGATATAGTCCTCCTGCAGCACTCGCAGCAGTTTGCTCTGCAAATCATACGGCATAGAGTTGATTTCATCCAATAAAAGCGTTCCGCCATTGGCCTGCTCAAACAGACCAGCTCT
>CANBFZ010000083.1 GCA_947367725.1 uncultured Eubacterium sp. | reverse complement strand
GAAAAAGAAGTTGTTTCCAGGGAAGAAGCCATGGAAATCTTTGAGAGAGACGGCCGCAGGGATAAACAGAAGATTATGGATGCTTCCCTGCATTTAAAGGACGTTAAGTTTTATTCTTTAGGCGGCGTTAGGGACTTTTTCTATGGATTGATGGTGCCATCCGCAGGCTATATTGCGCATTTCCAGCTAATGAAGTATCGGCGAGGGGTGCTGTTGCGCTTTCCACATCCAGCAAATCCAAGTGAAATTCCAGCGTATGTAGATGAAACGAAGATGTATCAGGCATTCGGAGAGCAGACCAGATGGGATCGACTGCTGGGTGTGAATTATGTGGCGGACCTGAACGAAAAGATTGAGAACGGGCAGTACAAGGAATTGATGCAGCTTTCCGAGGCACTCCACGAGAAGAAAATTGCCGAAATTGCCGACATGATTAAACAGCAGAATAAGCGGATTATCTTGATTGCTGGACCTTCGTCTTCGGGGAAAACTACTTTTGCCAGAAGACTTTGCATTCAACTGAAGGTCAATGGACTGAATCCAATTTACATGGGAACTGACGATTATTTTGTGGAACGAGAGGAAACGCCCCTTGATGCCCATGGCGAAAAGGATTATGAGAATCTGCAGGCGTTGGATATTGCGCTGTTTAATAGCAATATGAACGCACTTCTGGCAGGTGAGAAAGTGGATTTGCCTACGTTTAATTTTATGACGGGTCATAAAGAATACGGCAGCAGAATCACTTCGATTAAGGCAAATCAGCCCATTGTGATCGAGGGCATTCATGCGCTCAATGAAGCGCTGACTGCTTATATTGCGAAGGAAGAGAAATTTAAAATATATATCAGTCCGTTAACGCAGTTGAATATTGACGCCCATAATCGGATTCCGACTACAGATGAACGAATGCTGCGGCGTATGGTGCGGGACAATCTGTATCGGGGACACAACGCACAGAGCACTATTGCAAGCTGGCCCAAAGTACGGGCAGGCGAAGATAAAAATATCTTTCCCTACAGCAGTGAAGCGGATGTGTTGTTTAACTCCTATCACGTTTATGAGATCGCAGTATTGAAAAAATATGCAGAGCCGCTGCTGAAAGAAATTAGTCCCGATGAGGCAGAATATGCAGAGGCAGTGCGGATGTTGAAGTTCCTGAGATTCTTTAAAACCATAGAGGATGATAGCATGATTGTCAATAATTCGATTATCAGAGAATTTATTGGAGGCAGCATTTTTACAGATTAAGAATCGTTTGGAAGAGAAGTAGAAAGGATACAAAAGCAGAGATGGCAGCAATTACGGTGGTTGGCGGCATTAATATTGATATTGAAGGAAGCCCTTATAAGCCCCTTCTCATGGCGGACTCAAATCCAGGCAGAGTCAGCCAGTCTTTTGGCGGCGTAGGCAGGAATATTGTAGAAAATATTGCCAGGCTGGGTGGGGATGTGGCGATGCTTTCTTTAACCGGCGATGATTTTTTGGGTGAAAGTGCTAGAAAACAGCTTGCAGAATTAGGTGTTGATACGCAGAATATTTATCACATTCCTGGCGAGAGCACAGGGATGTATCTGTCGATTCTCAATCATAAAAATGATATGGAACTTGCCATCTGCAATATGGATATTCTGGAACGGATTACGCCGACCTTTCTGTCGGACAAGATGGAAACCCTGAACCAATCCCAGATCATCGGGTTAGACTGCAATCTGCAGACCAAGACTTTGGAATACCTGGTTTCCCATGCGGAGGTGCCGCTGTTTTTAGATCCGGTTTCTGCATCCAAGGCAGAACGAGTGAAGTCGTTGATTGGTAAATTTCATACGATAAAGCCCAATCGCATGGAGGCAGAGCTTTTGAGTGGTATGCAAATTATCGACGCTACATCCCTGTCTGCGGCGGGCGCCTGGTTTAGCCAGCAAGGGGTACAGCGTGTCTTTATCAGTCTCGGTGAAAAAGGTGCTTATTACAGGGAGGAAACTGCTGCTGGTGTTTGCGAAGGCATTGTAAATACAAAGCCCGTGCATCTTTTGAGTGCAACTGGCGCAGGCGATGCCTTTTCTGCAGCGATTCTGCTGGGACATGTGATGGGACTTTCCGCAAAGGAAGCCGCAGAGATGGGCATTGCCTGTGCGTCCATTGCGATGGAGACGCAGACGGCGGTGCACCCTAAGCTATGTATGGAATGGGTACGCAGCAGAATATAAGACCCTGCTGAATTGGGGTCGGTGCTGCCGTATCTAAAAACTTTTCTGTTTTTTGATATTTATCGTGTTCAATGCATAATTTGCAGTTGACAAATGACTGCTGAGCCGATATAATATTAAAGTACGAATGAAGATAGTTCGCGCGCTATTAGCTCAATTGGATAGAGTAGCGCACTACGAATGCGAAGGTTGGGGGTTCGAGTCCCTCATGGCGCACCAAAACAAAAGACCACCTGCGAAGGTGGTTTTTTGTTTTGGCATTTTAGGATTTGGTACATTTTTATGGTGCACGCATTTTGGCAGTTCTGCTATGTGAGAAAGAATTTCACTTCACAGACTAGCTTTTTCTGTTGTCGCTCAGGTTCTCCTAGCAGCAGATAATCTGCAGAAGTATCCAAAACCTGGATTAGTAAAACAAAGTTTTTCATGGAAATTCCTTTGTTACCGCATTCGATATCCCGAACAAATTTTGGTGTAATGCCTAGAAGCGCGGCAAGGGATTCCTGACTGAACCCTTTGCATTCTCTGGCTTTGCGGATGCGCTCACCCATTTCCACTTTATCGTATTCTTTGAAATTCATTGTCATCTATTTTTGAGTGCAGTCCAAAACTGGAATCATATGAAGTAAACAACAACGTAAAGTAAAAAAGTATATGGGTCAGACCGACCTGTAAGAGGGTCTTTTTAGTTCTCTATTGCCATTTTTGCGGCGGTTTCGCCGTGAATGATTGTGGTATCGAAAAGTGGAATTTCTGTATGTTCCTGCTGTATCAGAAGTCCGATTTCCGTGCAGCCTAAAATAACGCCTTCTGCACCTCGTGTGACCAGTCCCTGGGCAATTTTATAAAATGCTGCAGATGAGGTTTCTTTGACGATGCCAAATCCGGTTTCTTCGTAGAGAACTTTGTCGATCAGTGCACGCTCTTCTTCTGATGGAATCAGAACCTGCAGCCCTTTTTTCTCCAGTCTGTCTCGGTAAAAGTCTTCTTCCATTGTAATACGGGTGCCCATGAGGCCGATGCGATCGATGCCCTTTTTTAAAATTGCATCTGCGGTAGCATCTGCAATGTGCAGCAGCGGGGTTTTGATATGTGACTGCAGGAATGAGGCATATTTATGCATAGTGTTGGAGCAGATAATATAAAAATCACAGCCTGCGGCTTCTAGTTGGCGTGCCCCTTCCAGAAGTACTTGTTCCTGCTCGTCTTTTCGCGTAATGAAAACTTCCTGCAGATTGACATTGGCTAAGACCATGCGTGCACAGTTATACTCGCCCAGGGCATCAGCAATATAGCTGTTTATGTACTCGTACATTTGCAGGGAGGAATGCCAGGACAGCCCTCCAATCATACCAATCGTTTTCATGATAAAATACCTCCGATGGAAATAAATTGTATTTTGTTTCAGTGTACTACGCCAAGTGAAAAAAGTCAATTTGACATCTACTGAAATTCACGGCAAACGTATGAAAGATTGTGAGTAAATATAACATTGACAAAATCCTTGTTTTTTTTAAGTTTTGTCAATAAATATGCGTCAGATGAGTGATTTTTTTATCATTTTGGGCTTCGATATTGACTAAATTGACAAATTTCTTATGTTTTGTCAATTTAGTCAATATTTTTGACCCGAAACTTTGACAAAATTAATAGATTTCTTGTTTTTTGTCAATTTTGGCAACGCTGAAGCAGAATATTTATCTTCCAATGGAACGCTTCTCCCTATTTATTGACAAAAATATGTAGATTACAGAAATTTGTCAATGTCAGCATGCTGCTGAAGATTTTTGCGCGTACTTTCACAGCAGCTCGTCCAAAGACATCTGCCAGCGAATCCAGCTTTCCTGCTCGCAAGATTTGATAATATCACCGTCCATAAAATCTCCGATTAAAAAGGGAGAAAATGGGTCGTGCTGCTTCATGTTGTATTCCACCGTCTCTCTATCGTAGTTGGCATAGCAGTAGAGACAGCCGTGACCGCAGGTATGATAAGCACCGATATCACTGCCCAAAATGCAGCTGCAGCCCTCTCTTGTCATAGCTGATTTCGGCACTGACATAGGCAATCCCATGGATTTTTCCAACACGTTCTGACTCTGGCATCCGCTGCAGTCCGCACCAAATTCAGCCAGTTCATCCCCCTCCCCACAAGGATAAAGGGTCATGCCCGCTTTCTCTGCAAGCTGAACAAATGCTTCGCCTAGCCGCATCCGCTCTTCCCGCGGCACTGCTTTTCCTTCCGGAAAATTCCGCTTGGTCTTATCATAAAGGTCTAGAAAGCTGATCACGCAGTGCTCTGTATATCCAGAAAGCTTTTCAGCCATCTGTGCAAAGGCGGCAAGATGAAAATCCACCGAATACTTTTCCGTGATAAAAATCGGATCGTACCGCCAGCTGACGCAGTCTTTTCCTACGCGC
Organism: uncultured Eubacterium sp.; assembly: GCA_947367725.1. Lineage (GTDB taxonomy): Bacteria > Bacillota > Clostridia > Peptostreptococcales > Anaerovoracaceae > Senimuribacter. The sequence goes on along the minus strand of CANBFZ010000083.1, from coordinate 2,656 downwards.
TGCGACAAAGCGCGAAAACTTTCTAGCACCTCATCTACCGGCGGCACATAGGGTTCAATATCCTTTTCGTAGGGCGTAATAGTAACCGACCAAAACTGACGAAAAGGCGCAAGCAAATCTAGCTCTGCCAGCATGGGCTTTGGATTTTTCGTGCAGAACGTAATGCAGTCCACGGTTTCCGGCTCCAACAGGTAACGCGTCACCTGTTGCGGGTGATATGGGTTTCTAACAAAGACAAAGCCTTCTTTCAGGCGGCGGTAAAACCATTTGCTGTAGAAGGCCGGTATGTCTGTTCTGTTTCCTGTATTTAAAATCATTTATCTGTTCACAATCTTTCCGATATTTTTCAGGGCAATGGAAATGGTTCCGTCCGGATTGTTGATAAATTCCACATATCTGCTGTTTTCCAGATACTCCGTCGGGATTTTAATTTCAATGCCGGTGTCGGTTTTTATCTTGTGGCTTCTAATGCTCTTGACCACTTTTGGATTTTCCACAGAAAGCTTCGGCGGCATGTCTGCCTCCATCGCCTTCTGGCGGAAGGTTTTCTTCATCACTTCGTTGTCGTGAAATACCTCTTCACAAAGATCCGACGGTGTAAACGGTACGTTCTGCTCTGCCCGCTCGATGATACAGTTCTTCGCCCTGCTCACCGCCACAGCTGAATTGCTGCCGTATTCCTCTGCCACCTCGCTGGTGATTTTTTTAATCATACGCACCGTTTCCCGAGCCGAGTGACCGTAGGTACACTGCAGAACCTTGTCGGGCAGCACCATGACCTCGTCGCCGTTGATGGCTCTTTTCTTGTCGCAAAGCATCACCGACAAATCCTCCATATCGATGAGCGCATAGCAGGAAATCTTCTGATTCGTTCCCGGCAGCATGGTAAAATAGCGGATAATCTTGTTGGCAACACCCTCCTGTCCGTTTTCCACCTGATGGGTGTAAGCCGTTTTGTTTGGAAGGAGCAGAAGACCGATGTACTCTCTGCTCTCCTCCGTAAACTGACACACCAGAAAGTCCATGGACTCCGGCTCGTCAGCCTGTGAAATCTGGTCGTGGAGCAGGTTGCCTGCCGCCGTGGAAAACTCCGCAAAGTCGATATTTCCGGAAAGATACCGCTCAAGGGTCTGTTTCAAAATGCTGTACTCTAAAAACTCGCCTTTCTTCTTCGCGCCGTCTTCCATAATGCGCGACAAATGCTTTTCGATGAACTCACCCGTACCATAATCACCGATTTCCAGTTCCTTCTGGGAAAAGACGCAGATATCCGAGTTAAAGTCCATAATATGTAAAATTGCTTTTTTTATAATCATTGTTTACTGTTCTACTTTCGCAAATTCTGTATAAATCGCCTGTACTGCCGCCGTGTAATCCGCACTGTCCACGCCGACCATCATATTGATTTTCTGTGCGCCGTGGTCGATGAGTTTTACGTTGATTTTGCGGTTGGCAAGGGCGCCCAGCACCTTTACGGCAACAGCAGGTGAAGTGCCAAGTTCCCGTCCGACGACAGCGATTAAAGCCACATCGCTGGTTACAGTCACTGTGCCCTGGGGTACTTTGTCCCAGATCTCTTCGGTAAGCTCAGAAATGCAGTTTCTTACGTCGGATTCATGAACGATGATATTGAGGGAATCTATGCTGGACAGGATATTCTTGACCGCAATTTTTCTCTCGTCAAAGATTTCCAGAATCTCCGCACGCAGCTGCGGTTCCTCGCTCATCTTTCCTTTTTCTATCAAGATTGCCGTATAGCCCCTCTTTCCGGAAATGCCGGAAATTTCCAGACTGGACTGATAATAGTCCGCGTTCTTTACAATCAAAGTGCCGTGGTCCTCCGGCTTATTGGTATTTCTGATATTAATTGGAATTTCCAGTTTTACTACAGGAAAAACCGTATCCTCATGAAGCACCGCCGCGCCCATGTAGGAAAGCTCGCGAAGCTCTTTATAGGTAATCACCGGCACGCTGCGCGGTTTGTCCACAATCCTAGGATCAGCCATGAGAAGTCCTGACACATCGGTCCAGTTTTCGTAAAGGTCCGCGCCGGCTACTGCGGCGACGACAGCCCCTGTAATGTCGGAGCCGCCCCGCGCAAAGGTTTTCACTGCACCGCAAGGAAGGCTTGCGTAAAAACCCGGAAGCACTGCTCTTTTCGTTTCTGCCAGAGCTTTACCAAGCACCGACTTAGTCTTTTCCTCATCGTAGGTGCCGTCTTCTTTTAGGAAAATATGTCCTTCGGCATCGATAAAATCAGCTTCCAGGTATGCCGCCATAATCTTTGCGTTGAGATATTCCCCTCTGCTGATGATGTAATCCTTCCTGGATTCATCGCCCAGAGCCGCCCGAATTCTGCTAAACTCCTCATCAATGTCTATTTTAACGCCCAGTCCTCTGACCAAAACTTTATATCTGGACTGAATCTTGGCGAGAATTTCTTCCGCCTGTTCACCCTTATTTTCGGTGCAGGAGATGAGCAAATCCGTCACTTTCACGTCATCAGCAGACCGTTTTCCCGGTGCCGATACAACGATATACTTTCTCGCCTCATCTTCTTTGATGATAGCCGCGCACTTTTTAAACTGCCCGCCGTCGGCAAGAGATGTGCCGCCGAACTTGGCGACTTTGCAGTCTGCTTTCTGGGTAAAAGCAT
>CANBFZ010000082.1 GCA_947367725.1 uncultured Eubacterium sp. | reverse complement strand
TAAGTCGTTCTAGCTTTCTGTTCTGCAGCCATGTCTTCATGTAAGTCCGTAATTGCATCGCCCTTTGAAGCAAAACACAGCGCATCAAACGGGAATCCGGCTGCTGCCTGCGCATAAACACCCGCCGTATGGTCTACAAAATATTCCTGAAAACCAGCCTCTTTAATCTGCTCCATGGTCATATTCTTTGTCAGCTGATGCACGATGGTGGCCACCATTTCGTAGTGACCGATTTCCTCACTGCCGATATCGGTCAGCACCCCTGCCACTTTTCTGTACGGCATAGAGTACCGCTGCGAAAGATAACGGAGCGATGCGCCGATTTCACCGTCTGGACCGCCATACTGGCTGATGATAAACTTCGCCATTGCCGGGTTAGGATTTTTGATTTTTACAGGGTATTCTAATCTCTTCTCATACGTCCACATACTAATCCTCCATTTCCCACGGCCAAGGTGTTTCTACCCATGCCCAGCCGTTTTCTACATCAGTGTCCGATGCCGTCAAAGGGCCGAACTGTTCTTCAAAGGCTTCTATTGCTTCCAGATACCGGGTGCGGCTTTCTGCATAAAATGCCAGCGCCTCCCTGTTGGTCGGATGGGTATCGAGGAACATTTCTGTATCAGTCAGTGCAAAGCCATACATCTGTACCTGTCTCATCGCTTCATCTCTCGTCATCTTCTCATGCCTCCTTTAGCGCCCAGAAACGGCAGATTCAAATCAGGGAAAATCGTCCCGACTTCAAGCGCTGTTTCATAATCGTAAGGCTGCTGCCATCTCTGCCAAGGCACATATGCCATACCAACACGCATGGTCTGCTGTGGCGGCTGCGGCTGGCAGCTGCAGTTTTCATCACACAAACACGGCGGACATGGAGACGGCGCCGGCTCCTGCGGCGGCATTGGCTCCTGCGGTGGCTGCGGCATCTCCGGTTCCTGCGGCGGCATTGGTTCTTGTGGCGGCTGCGGTCTTTGCGGAGGATTCATATCACAGCAGTGATCCTCATGCCCGCTATGGTCGCCTAAGATAATCGGCATACCAATATAAGGCTCAATTCTATTCAAAAGTAAAACCCCTTTCACAAGTAAGATACTTCATACTATGCGAAAAGGGCTTTGATTGTGACTATTTTTTCGATTCCGCTGACGAGACTGTCGCCTGTAGAATCTGCTTGCAAGCCAGCATTTTTGCGTAGCTTTCGACTGCCATGGACAATGCCAGTTCCAGCATTGCGCCTTCGTCAGCTTCTTCGCTAATGGCGTCTGCCGTCTCCGTAAACGTACGATCCAGCAAGTTCTGATAATCCCGGTAAAATTCCTGCACCTCCTTATGTGCCATCTGCTTCTCAAGAAGGACACCGGTCTCACCGACGCTGAGTACCTGCTTCAAAAGGCAGATTGCTGTCAAGTAGGCAAGATGCTCTCTGTTGTATTTCTTTCCTTTTGCCCGCGGCAAAAGACCATGCTTTGCATAATTATTTACCATGGCCGGCGTCAGGTTCTCATCGCCCGATGGTGCAAGTCCGATATGCTGTCTGCTCATATAGCTGAGCACCTGATCCATGTAAAGGTCCAAGTCGGGAATCTGTTCCCAGTCCTCGGGGCGCTGCGTTTGAAGCCGCTGCTTGAATGCCTGCAGTGTTGTTTCCATTTCTTGTTTCTCCATATTTTATCTCATTATGATAAACACCTTATTTGGTCATATTATAAAACACCTCACGGCAGGTTGCAAGGTGTTTCATCATAAATTCCTTATTTCCCAATGGCAGATAACGGTTTAAAGGTATAGCCTTCCTCTTTCCATTTTTGAATCAATTCCTGCAAGACTTTTGCATTGGTCTTGGAGGTGGAATGCAAAAGAATCACTGCGCCGCTATGAGTTCTAGGCAGCAGTTTCTCCAGCGCTTCTTCTCTAGTCGGCTGTTTGTCAACATACCAGTCCACATAGGCAAGACTCCAAAATGCCGTCGTATATCCCAGTTTCTGCGCTTGTTTCAGATTTTCAATGCTAAACTTACCCTGGGGTGGCCTGTAATATTTTTGCATCTTCTTCCCCGTCACTTCTTTGTAGATTTCCTCTACTTGGGTCAGCTCCGCCCGAAATGCTTCCTCTTCAGAAATTGCAGACATGTTGGGATGCGTCATCGTATGGTTGCCCACAATATGCCCTTCTTTTTCCATCCGCTTTACAAGGGCTGCATTTTCTTTGATATAGGTGCCCACAAGGAAAAATGCTGCAGGTACTTTTTCTTTTTTCAACACGTTTAAAATCTCGGCGGTATAACCATTCTCGAACCCAGCATCAAAAGTCAGATACAGGACTTTTTTAGCAGCGTCTCCGCAATAATAGGCATTGTAATTTGCCAGTTCCTCCGCAGTGGCATTTCCTACCGGCGGCTGCCCCTCTGTTTGAAAAGAAAGCCCCCAGTCCGTCTGCTCCAGGCTGCCTGCGGTCATCTGTTCCGGCATCTTCTTCGCCTCCCCCGGATTGACAACTCTGTAGCCTGCTGCAAGACCGATGGCTAATACTGCCGCCAAAGCCCCTGTTCCAATCTGTTTCGCTCTTTTTTTATTTATCTCGATCCACATGGTAGAATATATGCGCAATACGGCCCGTCTATACCTTTTTTCCAAAAACATCGGGTATTTGCTCGTTTCTGCCGCCGCAATTTCTGCAATTAAAACTTCACCGTAAACCGGGTTCCGAATGCAACTCTTGAAACCACTTCAATCTCTCCTTTGTGGGCGTCGATGATCCACTTGGCAATGGAAAGACCAAGTCCAGTACCGGACTCTGACCGGCTGCGCGCTGCATCTGCCCGATAAAACCGTTCAAAGACATGCACGACTTCTGACTCTGCCATGCCAATTCCTTCGTCCTGCACAAGATAGGCAGGTCTTCCGTCCAGACGTTTTGCTTTCAGATAAATGGTATCACCGGCAGCAGAATATTTGGCAGCGTTCTGCACCAAAATCCGCAGAGACTGTTTCAGCATCGCGCGGTCTGCTTTCAATTCCAGCGGTTCATTGCCTTCAAACACATACCGGTGATGCGGGTCGATCATCTCCGACTCCTCAAAAACTTCCTCTACAATCTCTCGCAGGTCAACCTGCACAAACTCCAGAGTATTTCGCCCGCTGTCTCCTCTCGCCAGGAATAAAAGCTGTTCGATGAGGTTTTTCATGTGCTCGGACTCATTCTTTATCGCCTCGATGGATTCCTCCAGAATGCTTTCATCTTCTTTACCCCAACGATCCAGCAGATTAACATAGCCCTGGATCACAGAAATTGGCGTCCTGAGTTCATGCGACGCATCCGATACAAATCGATCCTGTTGCTGATGGCTTTCCCGCATCCGCTCTAGTAAATTGTTAATCGCGATCTCAAGGCTTTGCAAATCCTGATCTCCCGTCGATACACGCGCTTTGGGATTTTCCGGGTCCAGTCCCGAAACCGCCTGCTCAAAGCTTTCCATTTTTGCGCTGTCAAAAGCCATGCTGGAGAGTTTTTCCGTACGTACTGCAATATCGTTTAACGGTTTCATCAGGTGACGCACCTTTTTCGTATGAAACATATCTTCCAGAAGCATCAATGCCTGCGCAATGAGAAGAATCCAAGATGGTGTTTCAAACCACTTTAGATAGCTGCTGAAATAGTAGGTGTATTGCTTGCCTGACTCCGTCTTTATGATATACTGCCACTTTTCATAAGCACCCCAGGTAAAGTCCCGATCTGTTACGGTTTCCGTGTCTGGCACAAACCCTTCTCGCCACAGAAAAAAGTAGACACACACCAGAATCATCAGAATCAGGTCAATGACAAGGAAATTGGCAAACTGCCGCAGCCAGAATTCAAAATTAATCTTTCTGGCAATAGAGGTCATTCTGCTGTTTTCGTTCATGGTTTAATCCTCTTTGACAACATAGCCCACACCCCGCACCGTTGTAATAAATTTTATAGCAAAACGGTCATCCAGCTTACTTCTGATATGGCGCACATACACATCAATAATATTGGTTTCGCCCATATAGTCATATCCGCAGACGCTGTCCATCAATTTTTCCCGATTTAAGACGATATTCTTATTTTCCATCAAAATGCGCAGCAGTTCGTACTCTCTGTGGTTCAGATCCACAATTTCACTGCCGTATTTTACCTCATGGCGATCCGTGTCCATGGTAACACCTTTTACCGTAAAGGTACGGGTATTCCGCTGTCCGCCCCGTTTTTTAAATACGACCCGAATCCGCGCCAAAAGTTCCTCAATGGCGAAAGGCTTGGTAATATAATCGTCTGCGCCGGAATCCAGCCCTGACACTTTATCCATCACTGCATCTCTTGCGGTAAGTATGATCACCGGCATATCAGAAGTTCTGCGAAGTCTGCGCAAAACTTCCAGCCCATTGAGCCCCGGCAGCATGATATCCAGAAGCAGCAAATCAAAGTTCCCCTCCAAAGCAAGGGTAAGTCCCTGTCTTCCGTCGAAGGCTTTAGTCACAGCATAGCCTTCGTGCATCAGCTCCAATTCTACAAATCTTGCAATTTTGGTATCGTCTTCTACCAGTAAAATGTTCTGTGCCACCACTTACTCCTATTTTGTAAATTCTCGTTTCAACGATTCTGCAGCTTCTGCTGCTTTGTCGCATGCCTGATTGACATTGACCGATTTGGCAATGGCGCCGCTGAAGCTGTAACTGTAACCAAAGAACATGCCAATAATCATCAGCGGTACAATACACCAGAATGCAAATAACAGCAGCAGAATCAGTACGATGACAGGTGCATTGATAATTTCCTGTTCATCACGCTTTACAAGAAAGAAATTTTCGCAACCCTTTTTGATCAGCTGCCCGATCCATTTGAGAAAACGAACCATTACGTTGCCAAATTTCTCGCCACTTTCTTCATAAGTTTTTGCCGCCTCCCGAAATTCTTCGCTGGTTCCTTCAGTTCTGGTTGTATACGCAACCATCTGCGGTTTTTTAATTTTTCCCTGATTTTCAAGCAAAATAATGGCGTCCAGCAAATCTCCGTCTGTTTCAGCCAATGCCGCCTTTGCTTCTTCATAAGACACACCCGTCTTTTCAATAATTTTTTCCACTTTTTCTAACTGATCCATACCCATTTCTATTTCCTTTCTAATTTACGATCAATTTCTAACGTTTTCCCTTTTGCACTTCTATCTTACCACTGCAACATGAACAGAAAAGGCTAGAAAGATTAAAATTAGATTAACGTCTCGGAAAGTAAATCTCGAATCACTTCTCCTGCGATCAAAAGGCCTGCTGCAGTGGGCACATAGCTGATGCTGCCCGGTGTTCTACCCGGCGTTTTGATCGGCTCTTCTTTTGAATACAGCACTTTCACACCGGCAATCCCCCGATGGCGCAGCTCCTTTCGCATCACCTTTGCCAGCGGACAGACACTGGTTTTACTGATGTCCACAATTTCAAACTGCGATGCAGAAAGTTTATTGCCCGTCCCCATGCAAGAAATGATCGGCACGTCTGCCGCCTTACAACGCCTGATAATATCAATCTTTGCAGAAGTCGTATCAATGGCATCCACAACATAATCATATGCGGAAAAATCAAACTGTGCTGCATCCGGTGTATCCGGCAAATAAAAGCACGGATATAGACCCACCCGACATGCCGGATTGATAGACAGAATCCGCTGTTTCATCACTTGGGTCTTTTCCATGCCCACAGTCTCTAACGTTGCGATAATCTGCCGATTCAAATTGCTCTCAGAGACTGTATCGTGATCCACAAGATCTATGGCGCCGACGCCTGCCCGCACCAGAGCTTCACACACGGAACCGCCCACACCGCCCAAGCCGAACAGCAGCACTTTTGCTGCCGCCAACCTGCTGACGCCTGCTTTTCCAATTAATAATTCTGTTCTCTCCGTTCTGCTCATCGCCGCAGTTCTCCTATCATACTGTATATGGTGTCGCCACTGTAGCCTTTAGACTGCAATCTCCTGGCGACTCTGCCCAGCACCTTTTCCGGTATGGGTTCTTCCTGTGAAACGCCTGCTGCCCGCAGCACTTTTTCGACTTCACGCCTCGCCATCTCCCGCTCGTCATAAGCAGTTTCCTCTTCTGCAACATAGTCTGCAAAGGCAAATTCTATAGTTTCTGCTGCGACACCTTTCTGCCTCAATTCCTGGAACACTCTACGCTTTCCTTTTCCCTTTTCAAAGGCATAGCGAAAATAAGCGCGACAGTAAGCGCTGTCATCGAGATAGCCATATTCTGAAAATCTCGCAATCAGTTCTGCCGTTTCTTCTTCTCCAAAGCCCTTTTCTGTTAGTTTTTTCTTCATTTCAAAAACAGTGCGGCTTCTCGCAGATAAATACCGCAAAGCCGCATCGTCTATCCTATCACCCATCTTTGACTCCCGTTCCGCCTGTTACAACGCGCGCATGTTTACCTGCACTTCATCGTCCGTACAGGCGGCGCATTTGATATCTGGCGCAATTTCTATTTTGGTAAAGAAATACTCTCTGCCCTGCCAAAAGACCTCCATCAGCAAATCACTATGTTTGCTGACCACCGACGGCATATCGCTGAAAATCCCCTGTCCAGTGCATTTGCAGAATGCTTCTTTTCTGACCCAAACATCAAAAAATCCTTCAATTCCCCAAAGGGAAACATAATGCTGCTCCTCCTCTGTAAAAAGCCGTCTGGCGATTTCCTCATACTTGCACGCTTTCACATGCTGTAAATCCAGACCGCAAGGCTGCTGCGAAATCATGCACATCCACAGGGCTTCACTATGAGACAATGAAAATTCCAAAGGAATGTCCACAAAATACGGCTTCCCCTTCTCTTCCCGCAAAATCTCTGCAGTCAGAACAGGATACTCTACCCCTGCTTCGCCGCAGTAGCGCACCGCCGCCTGACGAATCAGTGCATACCCTTTCTCTCCCTTTTCAAATGGTCCGTCATAAATATAAATACTGCTCAAAACCTCATCTCCCCTCTTTGATCTCCTCCCGGTTCTGCCGGCAAGTTTCTACCCGAAAAAAAGCAAGGGACGTCCAGGGACGTCCTTTCTCACTGTTATTTCTTCTTTTGACTATCCAGGCGCTCCAAGACTCTCTGATATCCATCCGCACCATAAACCAGACATTTATTGATGCGGCTGATTGTCGCTGTAGATGCCTTCGTCAGCTCTTCAATTTCGCTGTAGGTCTTCTTCTGTGAAAGGAGCTTCGCAACCTGCAGACGCTGCGCAATCGCATGAATCTCATTAATCGTGCAGATATCCTCAAAAAATCTATAACAGTCTTCCCTGTCTTTTAGCGTGAGAATTCCGTCGAACAGT
>CANBFZ010000081.1 GCA_947367725.1 uncultured Eubacterium sp. | reverse complement strand
GACCTCACAGCGTACCTTTCTGCCGGATTTTTTCAGATTGATGATAATTACCATATCTTCTCCGCAGTATTTCACTGCATTGGTGATCAGATTGGACAGAACCTGTTTGATTCTGGCTTCATCACCGTTGACAATCATCGGTGATTGGCAGTTGAATCTGAATTTGTAGCCCTCTTGTTCTGCAAGCAAATCGTAGGACGCTAGCAGTGACTCTGCAGTAGCTTTTAAGTCAAAGTTTGCACGCTCAATGGAAATGGATCGATTCTGCATTCTAGATAGGTTGAGCATATCGTTGACCAGTATATTAAGACGATCGGCTTCATCAATAATGACCGAAAGGTGTGCGTCTCGTTTCGTCGGATTGTTGCCGGAAATATCCCGAATCATTTCCGCGTAGGATTTAATCATAGTCAGAGGTGTTCGCAGATCGTGAGACACGTTGGCAATCAAATCCTTTTGATACATGTCTGTTTTTTCTAGTTCGCGAGAAGCGTTTGTCAATGTATTGGCAAGGTCGGTAATCTCTGTATAATGACCGCCTTTAAATTTAATGCCGTAATGTCCTTTTCCCATTTCCGCAGCGGAATGTGTAATATTTTTAATTGGCTTGGAAATTCTACTCGCCAAATATAGTGCCAGTGTCAAAGCTAGGAATGTAGCAATGATGGTAATGTAAATCAACTGCACGCGGAGAATGGATATCGTTGATTTTACCGGATACAGCGGAGAGAAGATATATAGGATAAATTCTGTGCTGTAGGATGCATTGGGCAGCATCTGTTTGTCTGCGGGAGACAGATAGCAAGCATATCCCAACGTCTTTGTCTTTTCGCCAGTCAGCGGATTAGGATTCTCAGAAATTGCTGCGGTTTTACGCAGTGAACTGTTTTCAAGCTTTGTACGCAGTGCCTGCATCTGTAAGGTATATTTGTACCGGTAGAGGGAGACATGATCTGCATAGCTGGGTGCAATCTGCATGGAGCCGTCGGTGCTGTCCACTTGAATATAGATATCTTCGTTGATGGCATAGACGTCATTCAGAATATCAGAGAGGGCATAGGGATTGTTGCCCTCATCCTCATAAGCATCAATGATCAGATTGGCAATTTTGGTGATTTCACTGGTTTTCATGTGATCATAATAATGATTGAGGAAAAAAATTTGCAAAAACCAGATCAAGCCAATTAAAAGCATGGCACATCCGATAAAGTAAATCCATAATTTAAACCGTATGCTTCTGAAATCGAATTTACTCTTCAAATTCAAATTTATATCCCACCCCTCTGAGCGTTACGATATAATCGCGGTACGGTCCCAGATTGTTTCTGAGATTTTTGATATGGGTATCGATGGTTCGATCGTCGCCGAAGAAGTCGTAGCCCCAGATATCAGATAATAGTTTGTCCCTGGATAGAGCTAGATTTTTGTGCTCGATGAGGTAAAAGAGCAGCTCATACTCTTTTGGTGTCAGTTCTACCCGCTGTCCGTCCACTGTGACAGTTCTGGCGCCGATATTAATTTCCAGACCGTTAAACTGTACGACATCTGTTTTGGTCTGTGCTGCAGTGTTTCTGCGTGCTAAAATGACATTGATTCTTGCCATCAGTTCCTTCGGGCTGAAAGGTTTGACGATATAGTCGTCGATGCCCAGTTCGAAGCCAAAGAGTTTATCGTACTCCTCACCTCTGGCGGACAGCATAATGATTGGCACGTCCTGAATTTTTTTGATTTCTTTGCAGGCAGAAAAACCATCCAGTTTGGGCATCATAATATCTAAAATAACGAGGTCGTACGTGTTCAGCTTGCAAAGACCTACGGCGCTCATGCCGTCTTCTGCCTCAGTGACTTCATATCCGTTGAATTCAGCATATTCTTTAATGACTTCGCGAATCTTAGGTTCGTCGTCTACGACTAGCAGTTTATACATAAGTCATCCTCCTCTTGATGTGTGGTGTATCTTTTCATGTACGCAATTACATCATACCTTTTCATTGTGTTCGTTTCATGAAAACTATATAGTTAATTTTAACACAATTCACATAGAATTCACAAGAAATTTATACCGGTACGAGGGTTGACACAGCTTGCAGAAATGCCTATACTGTATCTATAGATGTAAAGTGGGAGATTAGGACTCTCCTGCCGGCGAATCATGCAGGGAGGGATGCATATTGATTACTCACCCAGCTTGCTGAAACGCACGCTATACTTACATTTAAAAGGGAAGGAGGACAAATTTATGTTTAAGAAACTAACCAGAGGATTAGTTACATTGTTAGGTGCAATCGTGGGTTACGGTTTTTTTGAGCTGCTGGGACTTTGGTATTCTAAGAGTGGCAACAATCTGGACGCGACTTTTACGGAAGGACAGCAGATTGGAATCGGAATCGTTTTTGCTATTATATTTGGAATTATTTTTTTCCGATTGACACCGGCGATCAGACGGCAGAGTGTAAAAGTAGCAGATAATATCGAAGATGATCTTCGGGGCGTATCCGCAAAGGATTTGCTTACGGGGGTGGCAGGCTTGATATTGGGGCTTCTGATTGCGCTGCTGTTAACACAGATTTATGCAACGGTCAGAAACGTGTACCTGTATACCAGCTTGACCATTATCACGTATGTTTCACTGGGGTATCTGGGCGTTGTTGTTGCAACCAAGAAGAGCAGTGAGATTTTCAGACTCTTTATGAACGGGCGTAGACAGAATTCGCAAATGGCACAGGGAGGTCAGCAGAACCAGGAAACGCCTCTGTTCAGCAAAGGTCGGAAAAAAAGTGACGGTGTGCCCAAGATTTTTGATACCAGTGTGATCATCGACGGTCGGATTGCAGAAATTATGAAAACCGGATTTTTGGAAGGACCCATCGTGATCCCTGAATTTGTGTTAGTAGAACTGCGTCATATTGCGGACTCTTCTGATTCGCTGAAACGAACCAGAGGCAGACGAGGCTTGGATATTCTCAACAAGATTCAGGATGACTACGGGATTGAGATTTATAACACAGATAATGAAAAATCCCTGCGAGAAATTCCGGAGGTGGATGTAAAACTGCTGAAGTTGGCGCAGCTGATGAACGGCAAAGTGGTCACCAATGACTTCAACTTGAATAAGGTGGCAACCATCAACGGGGTGGGCGTTCTCAATATCAATGAGCTGGCCAACACGCTGAAACCGGTGGTGCTGCCAGGTGAGGAGATGACGGTGACGCTTGTAAAACAGGGTAAGGATAACAGTCAGGCTATTGCTTATCTGGATGACGGGACCATGATTGTCGTAGAAGACGGCAGAAGGATGATTGGAAAGACTACGCGCATCAATGTGACCAGTGTGCTGCAGACGTCTGCAGGCAGAATGATTTTTGGTAGACTGAAACGTTAATTTGATGCAAACGAAAGATAGATGATGATAGAAGAAGAGACCAAAGTGTATGCCGTGATCGGTGCTGCTGGTGCCGGAAAGCGAATGGCGTCTGCTGTACCCAAACAGTTTCTACAAATTGGCGGAAAAACAATGCTGGAAATGACTGCCGACAGGTTTTTAGCCCTCCCGGGCATTGAAACCATTGTGATTGTAACAGGCAGTGACGATTTAGAGCGTTGCCGCCAGATGTTTACCAGTGCAATCGCGCAAGGACGGGTGCAGATTGTGGCTGGCGGCAAAGAACGCCAGGATTCCATCTGGAACGGAATGCAGCATTTGCGGCACAATGGGGCGGCGGATGATAGTATTGTGCTCATTCATGATGGCGCAAGACCGTATGTCAGCGATGCGCTGATTCAAAAGGTTGCGGAGAAAGCAAAAGAAACGGGCGCGGCAATTCCTGCTGTTGCACCGAAGGATACCATTCGGCACAGAGAAGAAGGCACCCTTGACCGCAGTCAGCTTTGCTGTGTGCAGACGCCGCAGGCATTTCGTTTTAATCTGATTGAGAAGGCGTATAGCCAGGCGATGGCGGATGGATTTTATGGTACAGATGATGCGAGTCTTGCAGAACGAGTTGGGCAGCAGGTAGCCATCGTCGAAGGGGAATACACGAATCTAAAGATTACAACGCCGGAGGATTTACAGATGGAGATGAGAATCGGCACGGGCTATGATGTGCACCGGCTGACAGAAGATAGAAAGTTAGTACTGGGCGGGGTGGAAGTCCCCTATGAGAAAGGACTTCTGGGGCATTCCGATGCGGATGTACTGACCCATGCTTTGATGGATGCTATGTTGGGCGCGGCGGCGCTGGGAGATATCGGGCAGCTGTTTCCAGACAGTGATGCAGCCTACAGCGGTATTTCCAGCCTGCGCCTTTTAGAGAAGACTGCGCAGGTTGTGGCAGCGGCAGGATACACCCTTGGCAATGCAGATGTGACAGTGGTGTGTCAGCGACCCAAGCTGGCACCGTATATAGGGCAGATGCGAAAGAACCTTGCTAAGACCCTAAAGGTGCCCGAAAGTAAGATCAGTATCAAAGCAACGACAACAGAAAAACTGGGCTTTACCGGCAGAGGAGAGGGGATTGCTGCAGAGGCAGTTTGTCTGCTGACCCGGTAAGTGCAGATGCAGAAAGGAACGTGAATCATTATGAAATTATCAAAAATGCATATAAAAACTTTGCGAGAAGTACCAAATGAAGCAGAAATTGCAAGCCATATTCTGCTGCTCAGGACAGGGATGATCCGTAAGCTGGTTTCTGGTGTTTACGGTTTTATGCCGCTAGGCTGGCGCTCCGTTAGAAAGATTGAAGAAATTGTCCGCGAAGAAATGGACGCCACGGGTGCACAGGAAATCCACATGTCGGCAGTGCAGCCAGCGGAACTTTGGGAGGAGTCTGGCAGATGGTATGCCTACGGGCCTGAACTTTGGAGACTAAAGGACAGAAACGGCAGAGACTTCTGTCTGGGACCGACTCACGAAGAAATCTTTACCGATGTGATCAGAAATGACGTATCTTCTTATCGACAGCTGCCGATGAATCTATATCAGATTCAGACGAAATATAGAGATGAGGCAAGACCGCGGTTCGGTCTGATGCGCAGCAGAGAGTTCATCATGAAGGATGCATACTCCTTTGATAAAGATTTTGCGGGACTGGATGAAAGCTATCGCACCATGTACGATGCGTATGATAGAATCTTTACTCGCTGCGGTCTAACCTTCAGACCGGTAGAAGCAGATACCGGCGCAATTGGCGGCAGCAACTCTCACGAGTTTACTGCGCTGGCTGAAGTTGGTGAAAGCGAAATCGCATACTGTGAACATTGCGCGATGGCAGCGACCACAGAACGCGCAGCGTGTGTGGACGCACCGGCGCAAACCGGTGCAGAAATGCTGCCGATGGAAAAAGTGCATACACCGGATGCAAAGACCATTGAAGAGGTAGCAGGATGCCTCGGCATGGAAGCCAAAGATACAATAAAAGCGCTGCTTTTCGTGACCTATGATGAAGAAACCAATGAAGAGAACGGGTATGTTGCAGCCTTTATCAGAGGGGACAGAGAACTGAATATGATTAAACTGGTCAATGCCCTGGGGATTCCGGAACATACCATAGCATTCGCAGATGAGGACGAAATTGGTGCTGCGACAGGCTGCGTAGGCGGCTTTACCGGACCTTGTGGACTGCATGACTGTAAAATCGTGGTGGACAGTGAATTGCCAGGTCTTGCAAACCTCTGTGCAGGCGCCAATCAGAAGGATTATCATGTGAGAAATGTCAATTATGGCAGAGATTACGAGGGAGATATCGTGACTGATTTGAAAGTGTTGCAAGCAGGGGATCCTTGTCCGATCTGCGGTGCACCAGTGAAGCATGCCAGAGGGATTGAAGTGGGGCAGGTATTTAAACTTGGCACCAAATATTCTGAGGCGATGGGTGCAAACTATATAGATGAAAATCAAAAAGAGCAGCCGATTGTCATGGGATGTTACGGGATTGGCGTGACCAGAACCTTGGCGGCAGTCGTCGAACAACATCATGATGAAAACGGGATCATTTGGCCGATGTCTGTGGCACCTTATCATGTAATCATTACGCTGGTAAAGCCGGACGACGCAGTACAGGCGGCGGTTGCTGAGAAGATTTATCAGGCGTTGGCAGCAGCAAAAGTAGAAGTGCTGCTGGATGATAGAAAAGAACGTCCGGGCGTCAAGTTTAAGGACGCAGATCTTCTGGGGATTCCGGTTAGAATTACGGTCGGCAAATTGGCAGGAGAAGAAAAGGTAGAATATAAGCTGAGACGAGATGCGCAGAAGAGCGAGATTTCTGTCAGTGAAGCAATTGCAAAGGCAATTGAAATTGTAAATCAAGAGAAGTAAATGAGAGCATGAGCAAAACCAATTCAATCAAAGAAAATTTATATGTTCAGCTGTTCTGTTCCTTTTTCAAGCTGGGACTGTTTACGATCGGCGGCGGCATGGCAATGATTCCCCTGATTCAGGGCATTGTAGTGGACGAAAAACACTGGATGACAGAAGAGGAAGCAGTGGACTGCATAGCAGTCAGCCAAGGACTGCCAGGCGTAGTTGCCATTAATATGGCGACCTATATTGGACATCAAAAGAAAGGTTTTGCGGGGGCATTGACGGCAACGGCAGGTGTGATCCTCCCCAGCTTTATCATCATCATTTTGATCGTTAAGCTTTTGCAGGGGATCGGCGATAGCAAATATGTGCAAGGCGCGCTTTTGGGGATTAAAGCTGCCGCCACAGGGCTGATTGCCTTTTCTGCGTACAAGGTAGGAAAACAGGTGCTGAAAGGACCGTTTCAGTGGGTTGTAGCGCTGATTTCCTTTGGACTGATTGCAGGGCTTTCGATCAATGCGGTCTGGGCGATTCTTGGCGGCATTGCAGTAGGTCTAGTTTATACGGCTGTTTCAGCGAGACAAAAAAAGGATGACGGAGGTGAATCGACATGATTTATCTGCAGCTGTTCTTTGTATTTGCCAGAATTGGACTGTTTGGATTTGGTGGTGGCATGGCAATGCTCCCGATTATTTACCAGGGGGCGAAGCAGTTTGAGCTGATGTCTGCTGATGAATTTTCCAATTTGGTAGCGATTTCGCAGGTAACGCCGGGTCCCATTGCAGTCAATGCGGCAACCTATGTAGGGTTTCACTGTGCAGGGTATGGCGGGGCGCTGGCGGCGACGGTCGGTGTGGCACTGCCGTCTTTCCTTCTGGTGATTATAGTATGCTATTTTATCAATAAATTTAAAGAAAGCAAAATCATCGATGGCGCCTTTGCTGGGATCAGACCTGTGACTGTGGGACTGATTGCAGCAGCAGTGGTATTTATGGGGCAGAGTGCTTTTGCAGATTTCAACCCGGTGACGATTGTGATTGCGCTTGCAACGGTGATTCTGACAGGAAAGTTTAAAGTAAGCCCCATCGCAGTAATTGTCGGTGCGGGTGTGTTAGGAGCGATATTATGTGGGTAGGCGGTGTCAGAGTAGTCATTCCTGATGTGGAGAGAAAAAGAATATTAATGGTCAGACAGCAT
>CANBFZ010000080.1 GCA_947367725.1 uncultured Eubacterium sp. | reverse complement strand
GTACGGGTGCAGCCCTTGCTGCTGCCCACAGGGATGGAGCGGCTGCGCAGCCGGTGCAAGAAACTTCTGCTGCGGTATTTAGTCAGTGTATTTTTACGCCGCTGGAAGCTGCAACGACAGGAAGTCTCTGTGGGGAAGGGCTTTTAGAAAGTTATTATCCCATTGACCTGACAGCTGCAGGATTGATTTTTGGGGCGCAGGGCGGCTTTGTGAAAGTTGTCATGGAGGCAGACAGCCACAAGCTGCGCGGCTTTCATTTGTTCACACCACTGGCGTCAGAAACCATTCAGATCGGACAGATGGCAGTAGCAGCAGAGCTGCGAGCAGAAACTTTTCTGCAGATGGTGCTGCCGCATCCGACAGAAGGGGAACTTTTGAAAGAGGCAGTCAGGAGGCTTTTGTGCGTTTAATCATCGAAGACAGTTTTGACCCAAGACACAATTTGGCGCGGGAGGAAACACTGCTGGAGCAGACCAGAGAGGACACCATTTATTTGTGGAGAAACGAGCCGTCGGTCATCGTGGGGCGTCATCAGAATACATGGGCAGAAGTCAATACGCAGGTTTGCCAGCAGAAAGACATTCCTATTGTGCGACGGCTGACGGGCGGCGGCGCCGTATACCATGACCTGGGCAACATCAATCTTTCCTATATATTTGTAGAGGGAGATGTTGTGGCACAGCAGAAAAAGGGACTGTCGCTGATCCTGGATTTTCTGCAAAGCCGCGGTGCTGCGTGTTTTTTATCGGGACGCAACGATATCTGTATGACAGATACGGCGGGCGCAATTGTAAAGATCTGTGGAACTGCTATGACCCAGCGAGAAGCGCGGGGCATCATCCATGGCTGTGTGCTTTACGATAGCGATCTTTGCAGCCTTTCTTCTGTATTGACACCGCGCAGTGAAAAATTGCGCAGCAAGGGAATTCCCTCGGTGCGCAGCAGAGTTGGCAATCTGCGCAACCTGGTGCCAGCGCTTAAGCGCCTGGATTGTGATGGATTTTTTGCAGACTGGTGCAGTACACTTGCTACCGTTTGTAAGCCTGCACCGATAAGCAATGCCAAGGAGCTGGCGCGCGTGGAACAACTCATGTCAGAGAAATATGGAACCAACGCATGGAACATCGGCAGAAATCCAGGGTATACCATGGAGAACCGCTGCAGATTTCCTGTAGGGATGGTGGAATTTCATGCAGAGATGAAAGGCGGTAAGATAAAGCACTGTTGTTTTACGGGAGATTACCTTGCAGCAGGAGATTTTGAGGAAATTGCTGCATTGCTGCAGGGGTGCGTGTTTACCAGAGGTGCTATCGAAACTGCACTGGCAGAACTGGATTTACGCCCATTTTTTGGAACGGAGAGCAGAGCGGAGATTTTAGATTTTTTAGAGGGAAGGAGTCAATGACATGGCATTTATGATGAAAGACGAAGTTTTTGCAGCAATGCGCGAGGTCTGTAAACGCATCTATGAGACCGGAAAAATGATAAAAACAGAGGATGCACTGATGGAGCTGATGAATATGGAAGGAATTTTGATGCACTGTCCGTATCACCACTTTATCATGCCTGCCGCCCTTTTGACCCTGGCGGCTATGGAGGACGGGAAGTCTTGGGAGGAACTGGATCAGTGGCTTTCTATCACGGAAGAACGGGCGAGAACTGTGCCGCCGGGATTTTGTGGAAATTGCGGAGCGTGCGGTGCGGCGGTAGGTGTTGGAATTTTTATCAGTGTGTATACAGGCGGCAGTCCACTGGCAGTGGAAAACTGGCAATGGGCCAACGAGGGTACAGGCAGGTGTCTGCTTGCGATTGCAAAATATCCAGGACCGAGATGCTGTAAGAGAACCACGTTTCTTGCTGCATTGGAAGGCGTGCCTTATATCAATGAAACATGCGGGTTGCACCTGGAAATTTCCAAGGATATCCAGTGTAACTATCATAGGAAGAATGCACAATGTCTGGAAGAGACATGTCCGTTTTATAAGGAGGGATAGACAATGGCAACTGCGATTATTGTACCAGATCATTTGCTTCCGAAACCACAGCCGTACAGAAACTGTGCATGTATGAAGGAACCAATTGATTTGAGCGAAAAGAAGAGTATCGTGACTTGGCTTTGCGAAACAGGTGACAGCGTGTGTGAAGGTCAGGTCATCTGTGAAGGGGAAGTGGATAAGAAGACAATAGAAATCAAAGCACCAGCAACGGGGGTGCTGACTGAAATTTTAATTGAAGACGCCCATGTTTTTAAGGCAGGCGATGTGTTGGGGTATATTACATAAATTGGTAAGGGAGAGAGCAGGTTTTCTCACAGAAGACCTGCTATTTTCTTGGGATGACAGCTTTTAAAAACGGAATTTTCTTTTCGTGCATATACTGTTATGTGAAATGTAGTTTCACGCAATAAGCAATAGGAATGAGGTGTTTTGAATTGGATAACTTTCCTACAAACTGGATGTTTGATTCGATGAATCCATTCAGTACAAAAATTTCGGGAGCGCAGCGCAATCTATACGCAGTGCTGCCTGCTTCGGGTTTTACCCATGAGATAGATTCTGACGCGTTGGATTTTGACCAGCAGGCATGTACTGCAGAACCGGCGCCGCGCGCCACTCTGGATGACTGGGAATCAGAACCGTCAGCGACAATAGAAATACAGGGGCTTCAGGGTCCAAGAGGAGAAGCTGGCCCACCGGGCTGTCCGGGGGAACGAGGAGAACCAGGACCGCAGGGTGTCACAGGACCGCAGGGACCACAGGGGGCGACAGGACCACAAGGCCCAAGAGGAGAACCTGGCCCCCGCGGACCAGCGGGTCCATCTGGTTATCCGCAAAATAGTATCTTTGCATCGTTTGCAGATCGAGGACTGGGCATGTCGGCGTATGCCAGCTTGCCGCTGAAGCTTCAAATTCCGGATATAACGCAGAATATTGCGCTATGTGATGGACATTCGATTTCTTTGACATCAGGTTATTATGCGATCAGTTATTATATCGCCGCGGTGATGAAACGGCACTGTTTTATGAAGGTAACGCCAGTTTTAAATCAGTGTGTGCAGACCATGTATACTGCCTATGCTGAAGCGGCAAGACAAAAGGAAATGCTGACGCTGTCGAGACATTTTATCATTTGGATACCGGAACATGCGATATTGTCTTTTGCATGGCAATCTTCTGCAGACGCTTCTAAAATCGATATGGATCTGCACATCGAAAAACTTTGCAGGCAGTAATTCAAAAGGAGGATGAGATCATATGCCGACAATCAGCCTTTGCATGATTGTAAAAAACGAGGAGATGCACATTGCACGCTGTCTTGACAGTGTGGCGGAACTTGTAGAGGAAATCATCGTTGTAGACACTGGCTCTACTGACCGAACGGTGGAAATCGCATCAGGTTATACTGAAAAAGTGTATGCCTATTCGTGGAAAGACGATTTTGCGGACGCCAGAAATGTATCTTTTTCTAAAGCGTCGATGGATTACTGCATGTGGATGGATGCGGATGATGTGTTAGAGGAATCGGAAAGAGAGCAGTTTCTGAAGTTAAAGCAGTCTTTGTCACCAGAGATCGACATCGTGATGATGAAATATCATACTTCTTTTGATGAAGCGGGCAAACCTTCTTTTTCTTACTTCAGAGAGAGATGGATCAGGAATAGTCCGCAGTATCGCTGGGTTGGTGAAGTGCATGAAGTCATTCCGCCCCAGGGTAGGGTCATGTATTCTGATATTGCGGTCAGTCATAAAAAAATCCATGGAGGAGATCCTGACCGCAATCTGCGGATCTATCAGAATTTGCTCGCAGAGGGAAAAACTTTGGAGGCGCGACAGCAATATTATTATGGACGTGAGTTGTATTACCATGCGGCATATGAAGAGGCGGCTTCTGTGCTGGAGCAGTTTTTGCTTTCCGAGCAGGGATGGGTAGAAAATAAAATTGAGGCATGTTCTGTCTGTGCGAGCTGCTACACACGGATGGGGCAGGATCAGTCTGCACTGATGGCGCTATTACGCAGTATGAGTTTTGATTTGCCAAGGGCTGAACTATGCTGTGAAATTGGAAATTATTTTCTGCAGCATGGGAATTACCATCTTGCGGTCTATTGGTATGAAACCGCATTGCAAATACCGAAAAAGGAATATGCCAGTGGCTTCGTTCTGCCGGACTGTTATGATTATATCCCGCTGATGCAGCTTTGTGTATGCTATGATAAATTAGGAGATCGGGAGAAGGCGGAAGCCTATAACGAAAAAGCTGGTGCTTGTAAACCGTATTCTAAGGCGTATCTTTACAATAAACAGTACTTTGCTGGTTTATAAATTTTTTGGTTCAAGACGCGCTTTGTTGCTCTGTGTGATTTAACAGTAGCAACCGGCGCACGGTCGCATAAAATATAAGTAGAGAAAGATGCTTTCGATGCGCTTTCTCTAAATCATTGAATAAGGGTGAATTTTGAATGAATCAAAATAATTTATATAATGGCTGCCAGAATCAGTGCAGCATCAACTGTTGTGAACGTGGTCCGGCAGGTCCCAAAGGAGATCAGGGTCCGGTCGGTCCACAGGGCATGAAAGGCGATAGTGGTTGCCCTGGTCCGAAAGGGGACAGAGGAGAACCTGGTCCGCAAGGTGCGCAGGGCATTCCTGGCGCCCCTGGTCCAAGAGGACCAAGAGGCAATACTGGTCCGGTTGGTCCGACGGGAAACACAGGACCGAGGGGTTATACAGGCCCAAGAGGCTACGCAGGTCCGCAGGGAATCCAGGGAATCCAGGGGGTTCGTGGAGATATTGGGCCGAAAGGGGATCCAGGCTGCGAAGGTCCCCAGGGTGATATTGGTCCACAGGGACCTGCAGGACCGATCGGTCCGACAGGTCCAGTTGGCCCACAAGGTGACATTGGACCACAGGGTCCGAGAGGGATTCCGGGACCAACTGGTGGGACTGGTGCCACTGGTTCTATGGGGCCGCAAGGCGTAACCGGTCCGCAGGGAGTACAAGGTGTAACGGGTCCAATTGGACCACAAGGTCCGAAGGGATGTCCAGGGGATGACGGTCCGACCGGTGCAACTGGCGCGACAGGTCCAACGGGAGCAGACGGCGCAACAGGTCCAACGGGAGCAGACGGCGCAACAGGTCCAACGGGAGCAGACGGCGCAACAGGTCCAACAGGAGCAGATGGTGCAACAGGTCCAACGGGAGCAGACGGCGCAACAGGTCCAACAGGAGCAGACGGCGCGACAGGTCCAACAGGAGCAGATGGCGCGACGGGTCCAACGGGAGCAGACGGTGCAACGGGTCCGACCGGTGCAACTGGCGCGACAGGTGTGGATGGTACAGGTGCAATCGTTCCATTTGCTTCAGGAACGCCAGTTTCTCTGACAACAATCGCTGGAGGACTTGCAGGACTGCCTGCGTTTGTGGGGTTTGGAAGCAGCGCGCAAGGTCTCACACTATTGGGATCCACCATTGATATCACAAATGCCAGCGGAACGCTTTCTAACTTTGCATTCCAGGTTCCGCGTGCAGGGGTCATTACCTCTTTCAGCGCATTCTTCAGTACAACTGCAGCACTTTCTTTAGTCGGTTCTAATGTGACTGTGAAAGCACAGATTTATCAGTCGACAACGCCAAACAACGTTTTCACACCGATTGCCGGAACGCTGATCAACCTGACACCAGCGCTTACTGGCGTAATCTCTGTCGGAACCTTGTTAAATGGAGCATTGACAGGTCTGAATATTCCTGTGACTGCGCAAACACGACTGATGCTGGTATTTTCTGCGTCAGCAAGTGGGCTGTCACTGGTCAATACCGTTGCAGGATACGCAAGTGCTGGTCTTAGCATCAATTAAACACGAGTGATTAAGTTTAATGCAAGGATTCCGAATTTCGGAATCCTTGCACTGTTTATGCCGCTATATATGAGGGCTGATGCCGATGCAGTGGAGAAATGAATCAGTAGAAAAAAGCAGTAATAGTACCTTACGAAATGCTGCCCCAAAGCGTACAGCATATGTGCATAGGAATCTTTGATTCCGTCATGCACACTTTTCTTATGTGGGGTACTGCCGCTGAAACCAGATAGAAATTTTTAAGTTCTGCATTTTATGTTATTTTTTACTGATTTGCAGAACTTGGTTCTGCAGTTTTGCCTTTTTAGCTACAATGTGCAGAACTTTTCACTGGAAAAGAATTGGCGCAGCCGACTTTTTTTCATTTATTTGGTGGGGTTATTCGATGGATTTTAGAGATTCGGTCATGCTGATCTTTTCCAGCTTATAGTACATGGCGAGACTGACGATACCAGCAAAGGCAAATGTCAGAACGACTGCCAGTAGATAGCTAAGCGGGGTGATGCGAATATCAAAGGAAATCAGATCCACTTGAATCTGTTCCATGACAAAGGTATGCAGCAGTTTGCCGAGCACCAGTCCTATCAGGGCGCTGATGCCGGTCAGAAAGAAATTTTCCCGAAATACATAAGCAGAAGTTTCTCCCGGGAAGAAGCCCAGCACTTTGATCGTGGCGATTTCGCGAATTCGCTCTGTTATATTTATGTTGGTCAGATTATAGAGTACGATAAAGGCCAGGGCGCCGGCGCTGACGATGACCAGCAGAATGACGTAATCCAGGCTTTCCATCATGGATTTGACACGATTTCTGAAGTCGTTGTTGATGAATACAGCGGATACAGAGGAATCACCCAGTACTTTAGCCGAGGACTGATAGATATGGCGAGTAGGGTCACCCGCATCAGCAGTATCTTCTGTACCGCTTACGTTCTCTGCGGCGTAAACCAGCGCTGATTTAATTTCCGGTACGCTGCCCCAGGCGTCTTTTACTGCGCTTGGCGCGATGTAAATATAGTTCTGCACATAGTTTTCACACACTGCGCTGACAGTAAGCTGCGCTTCTTTTCCGTCGTTATTTCTCAGTGAAAACCGATCGCCTGGCTGTAAATCATAAGTGTTAGCCAGCTTTTTACAGATGACTGCATCCGTGCCCGAAGGATATGAGATGGCGTTGCCGTTTTTATCCTGCAGCTTGATAAAGTCTGCGAAGTTGGGATTGTCTGCTGCGATCAAATTGACAGACTTGACGCTGTCTCCGCTGACAAAATCCGCGTTGCTCTGATGTAGAAATAGTACGTCTCCCAGATAAGCCGCGTTTTTGGTGAGGAAACGGGTTTGGCGCTTTTGTGTCATTTCTTTGTTAAAAGTGATACTGTAGTCATAGAGTTGGATTTCATCGTATTGGTAGTCGGCAAAGTTACGTACTGAATCGTTGACGCCAAGACCAGTAAGCAGGAGGGCTGTACAGCCGCTGATCCCCAGCACCATCATGAAAAACCGTTTTTTGTAGCGGAAAATATTTCGGAAGGAAACCTTATAAAGGAAGCTCAGTCGATTCCATAGCAAGGGGATTCGTTCCAGCAGAATTCGCTTGCCGTCTTTTGGTGCTTTGGGGCGAATCAACTGCGCAGGTACTTCCCGAAATTCTGCATAGCAGGAATAGAGCGTGGCGCCCATGGAGCACAGAAGTGCAACAAACAGGGAACCGGCAGAAAGCGGCAGATCGATAATATAAGCAAGTTCTCCGCTGAAATCATACATCATACCGTAGGCATTCCAGATAATTTGCGGAAAGATATAGCTGCAGCCAAAGAAACCGATCATGCAGCCGATCAAGGCGGCGCTTCCG
>CANBFZ010000079.1 GCA_947367725.1 uncultured Eubacterium sp. | reverse complement strand
GCAAGATGGGTCTTTTGTGTCGTTACTGGAATTGTTTCAGTGCCGCAAGGAATGCATTGACGTCTTCTTCTGTGGTGCCCCAGGAGGTGACCAGACGAATGACGCGTTTGTCTTCTCCAGCAGCAGCCCAGTCATAGAAGAAAAAGTTTTCTTCCAGTTTTCTAACCATTTCTGTCGGGAAAATTGGGAAGATTTGATTGGACGTAGAGGTGCCGTCGAATTCGTATCCACAGGCAGCGATGCCTTCACGCAGTTTTTTTGCCATGGCGTTTTCGTGTGCGCCGATCTGATAGAACAGGCTGTGTTCGCCGCCTTCCAGCAGTGCCTCAAACTGTACGCCGATGAGTCTGCCCTTTGCCAGCATGCCGCAGTTCTGCTTGATCATCCAGCGGTAATGATCGTTGATGGTTTCGTCAAAAATGATGACAGCCTCACCGAGCAGGCATCCATTCTTAGTGCCGCCGATGTAGAATGCATCGGTCAGCTTGGCGATATCTTTGATGGTAAGGTCAGTGGCTTCGCAGGTAAGCCCTGCCCCCAGTCTGGCGCCGTCCATGCAGAGATACATATTGTGCTTGTCGCAGCACGCGCGCAGCGCTTCCAGTTCTGCTTTGGTGTAAACGGTGCCGCTTTCCGTGGTATGGGAAATGTATGCCATCTTTGGAACGACAGTATGATCGTCTTCGTATTCTAACCAGGCATCATCGATCAGCTGCGGCGTCAGTTTACCGTCGACGCCGTCAACGGTGAGTACTCTGTGCCCGGTCGCTTCCACAGCACCACATTCGTGGGTATAGATGTGGGCCGTTCTCGGCGCTACCACAGCCTCCCAAGGTTTCAGTGCTGCAGCGATGGTGATGACGTTGGTCGGCGTGCCGCCCACCATCATGTGGACTTCGCAATCCTGCCTGCCGATCAAATCCTGAATCATCTGTGCTGCGTGTTCACTGTGGGGATCAAGGGCGTAACCGTCGGTGTGTTCCAGATTGGTTTTTACCAGCGCATCCAGAATTTTCGGATGGGCGCCTTGGCTGTAGTCGCTTCTGAAAAAAATCATAATATGTTCCTCCTCATCGGTATGCTTTTTCAAGTAACAAGTTCTATCAACATTATAAAATATTTTTCAAAAGAATTCACTAGATTTTACAAGAAAAAATGCTTTTTTTTAACGGCAGATTGTGTTAAAATACTGGAGATATTATAGTAGAATCGCAGAAAGGATGAAAGAAACGATGAAAAAGGTTAGATTTTTAGTATTGACCCTTTGTATGGCGCTTGCTGTATGTATGGCAGGCAATACCATGGCGTTTGCCGGGGCAGAGGCGTCGCTGAAAGCACCGTCTTCTGTGAAAGCACTTTCTTCTGGAACTAAGACCATAAAGGTTTCCTGGGGCAAAGTCAGCGGTGCAGAAAAGTACCAGGTTTACCGGTATTACAATGGATCAAAGAGTTGGAAGCGAGTTCGCACGACGACAAGTGCGGCAGCATCTTTTACAGGTCTTTCGAAAAATAGCACCTATCAATTTAAAGTCCGCGCCGCTTCCGGTGACAAGAAATCAGATTACAGCGCTGTAGTTTCTTCTAAGACTGGCGTGGTAACAAAGATTTCTTTGGATCGAAAAACCAAGCCGCTTTACGGTGATGGCGCTGCCTTTACACTGAAAGCGACCGTGACCGCCAAGGCGCCGTCCAAGACTGTTCGCTGGACCAGTTCCAACAAGCAGGTAGCCACGGTTAGCGACAGTGGCAAAGTGACCGCCAAAGGCAAAGGCACAGTTAAAATTACGGCAAAAGCCCATAACGGGGCTACGGCGACCTGCCTGGTGACGGTGGGAAGCACTTTCGATCAGACCTATCAGAAAGAAATCCTTCGCCTTGTCAATGAACTGAGAGCGAAGAAGGGATTGAAACCCCTCAGTTATGCTTACAATATTCAGGCGGCGGTAGACTTGCGGGCGCAGGAGGCATGGACCAATAAAGAGTTGGGACATATGCGTTATACTAAAAGCGGCGCCAAAAAAGATTTTGACTCTGTTTATACCGATTTAGGACTGAAACTTTCGTATAGAGGTACGGCTGAGAATTTAGCATGGCGCAGTGATTATCATGATGATGCGAAAGCGGCGGCGAAGGTATACTTTAATCAGTGGAAGAATTCCAAGTTCCATCTGGAAAATATGATTCGTAAGGAAGCCAAATCCATGGCAGTTTCCTATTATTACCAAAGCGGCAGAACATTTGCAGCAACGTCTGCACAGTTGTTCCTGCTGTAAGATTGCAATACGACTAGAGCCGCATGTAGTGCGGCTCTTTGTATTTACAAGGGAAATGGGATACTTGTAAATTATCATTGTGTGAGATGCTCTAAGTATTCTTCCAGGCAGACGCCTTGTTCATAGATTTCTGTGGCCGCTTTCACGCCGACATAGCGATAGTGCCAGACTTCCTCTGCGCCGCCAGTGAGGGCTGTTTTAGAGCCGGGATAACGGAAGATAAAACCGTATTTATAGCTGTTTTCCTGCAGCCATAAATAGATATCGTATGTTGCGCCGTTTATATCTACCGCAAAACCCAGGTGATGTTCACTGTAGCCCGGAAGGGCGACCCACTCCTGTGCCAGTTCTTTTGCTTGTTTTTCCCCATATCCATTTTTCTGATATTCTCTGACTTTATCGTCATATAAACGCTGCTGTTCCTGCTGTGTTCGATAACCGGACACAACGATTGGTCCCAAATTTTCTGCTTCTGCGGCGGAAAGCATGTGCATCAGCGGCTTATAAATGCGCGCGTCAACTTTTTCGCCGCCTGGAATGTCCACCAGATGCATTGCATATTGCGCGGGCACTGCATTCCATCGGTTGACTAACGTGAGATTCCACGGTGTATTTGTGTCAGTTGGTTGGTAATGGTCTCCCGCTGGGAGCTCCTTTGCTGCAGCATGTGTATCTGTTAACACAGGGTTTGTTTCCATAAAGGCGGCATGGAAGTGCCAGAACGCCAGCAGTGCCACGATGATGATAAGCCAAATACAAAAAATGATCGTCAGCAGCCGCCTTTCTATATGCCCTCTGTTTTTTGGCTTCGGGTAGTTATTTCTCATATGCATAAAATCTCCTTTCTCCGGACAAGTAAAATGCCCCTGTTCAGTAAACAGCATACAATAAAGGGGCATTTGGTACTTTAAGTTTCTCTTGTTGCATGATTAAGAAAATCCTAAGATTCTCCGAAGCTTTTATGTTTACAGCCGCGGTAGATGGACTGCCATGCGGATGGTTTCTTTTTCGCTGTAGGCAGTAATTGTACCGCCATGCAGCAAAACGATTTCTTTGGCAATGGCCAAACCGAGCCCTGTGCCGCCGGTATGGGAGATGCGGGCTTTGTCTACGCGGTAAAATTTATCAAATAGCAGCGGTAATTCGTCAGCTGGAATGGTTTTGCCTTTATTTTCAAACAAAATCGTGATGGCTTGGTCTGTCTCTTCTGCTGAAATGATAATTTTTGTTGCGGGATAGCTGTACGCTGCTGCGTTTTTTAAAATATTGCTAAAGACGCGAACCATTTTATCTGGATCGGCAAAGATGGACAGCGATTCGCTACACTGCAGCACAACGGAATGGTTGTGCTGGGAGAAAACAGGGGAGAGCTCATCACACAGTTGTATGAGCATATAATATAGATCAACTTGTTTTTTGGACAGGGTGATTTGTCCGGAATGGTATCGGGTCATCTCGAATAATTCATGAATCATTTTTTCCAACCGGCCAGCTTTATCAAGGGCAATATGCACGTCTTTGATTCGTTCTGCCTGCGGCATTTGCGGCTGTTCTTCTAAAAGGTTTAAATAGCCGATTACGGAGGTCAGGGGGGTGCGAATATCGTGCGCCAGATACATCACCAATTCATTTTTTCGTTGTTCCGCAAGTGCGGTTTCTTCCTTTTGTTTTTTTAATGTCTGCTTGACGGTATTGAGCTTATGCGCAAAGGGATGCATTTCTGAGGACAACTGGATGGCTGTGTCGTCTTCTGTTAAAAGTGCATCGATCCCCTGATTGATTTCTTTGAAATAATGGGTCATCCATCGGAATAAAAGCAGAAGCAGCAGAAAGAAGATCACAATCATGGCGGCTGCCAGAAAAACTTCTTTATATTCCCGGAAGTGCAAGTGGTAAACGAGGAAGGATTCTTCTGGTGTCATACCTAGACAGTTTTCTAGAAAAGAAACCATCAGGTCGCCAAGGCGGCGCTGCCATAAAAACAGATATAAGAGGATGACGATGCTAATCGAAAGCATAGCGCTTCCGATGAAACGGTATGCGATTTTTCGTTGAAATACTGAGAATTCTTCTTTTTTATTCTTCAATTTTATATCCCACTCCCCAGATTGTTGTAATGTATTTTGGATGGTCTAACGTATCACCCAATTTTTCCCGTAGGTGGCGAATGTGCACGGTGATTGTGTTGTTTGACTTTGTGTAATATTCGTCTTGCCAAATTCTATGGAATAATTCTTCTGCGCTGATAACCGTGCCCTTGTTTTCTAAAAGAATGCGCAGAATGGAAAATTCAGTCGGGGTCAAAGTTAGCGGCTGTCCGTGAAGAAAACATTGATGTTTTTTGCTGTCCATTGTAATGTCTGCATGCACGATCACGGAGCGATCTTCGCTGTCATTTTGAGCAGCATTGTATTTTTTATAGCGGCGTAGCTGAGACTTTACTCGTGCAACGAGTTCCAGCGGGCGAAATGGCTTTGTGACGTAGTCATCGGCACCCAGAGTCAGCCCCGTTATTTTATCGGTTTCTTCATCTTTTGCGGTCAGCATAATGATTGGATAGGTATATTTGGAGCGGATTTCTCGACAAAGGGAAAATCCATCGATTTCTGGCATCATGATATCTAAAATCGCAAGATCGAATGTGGTATCGCGGATACATTCTAAAGCCTCTTTGGCAGAATAGAAGGTAGATACCGTATAATTTTCATTGATTAAATAGGTTTCGATCAGATCTGCGATTTCTGCTTCGTCGTCAACGACAAGTATGTTATATTCCATTTTGCAGTACTCCTTTCTAAATAGATACGTTTTATTATAAAGGGACGAGGTCTGGAAGAGATGATTTTTTGCATAAGAAAAGGTTAAGAATTTCCTAAGACGATCGCCGCAGACGTGTTCTGCTTCTTTGCCTATTATATCCGGTTAAGCACGACATTACAATATGTGATGGGCAAAACTGAGTAGCGCCTTTGACAAAAAATCAGTAAAAGCAAGGGGAACACCGTTGTTTCTAAACTTGACAGCAACATACGGGGAGGGGTATAATACTTTCGTAGATTCTAACGGTAAAATTGCCAAAAGGCGATGGGTACAAGCTGTTTTGCAAGCAGCTTGGAAGCGGTAGGAGGATTTTTTTATGAAAAGAATGAAGAAAGAATGCATTCTATTTTTATGCCTGATGCTGATTCTTTGTGGAAATCTGGGCGCATTCGCCGTAGATATCATTATGAATCCAGGCGAGAATTGGAATGTATATCTGGGGCGTATCTATCATGCAAGAAAAGCAGAATTTGATACACTTCGGGCAGCAAACGAGGGGAACACCGTTCCAGCAGACCAGGTTTGGACGCTTAATGCGATGCAAGAGGCGACAGATGCAGACGGCAATGGACTGGTAGATGTGTATACGGCGGCGCAGCTTCGCTGGGCGCTTGTGAACAAGCGTTCCCTAGAACTGATGAACGATGTGGATCTAGGCGGTCGCAACAATGTGAATTGGACTCCGGTTGCCAATCCAGGTGGGATTACCGTGGAGGGAAATGGACACACCATTTATAACTTGCATGTTGCGGCAGGAGGCACTGCAAAAGCAGGCATGATTGCAGAAGTCAATCATGCAGATTTTAAAATGCAGAATCTTCGCTTTCGGTATAGTGATATACAAACGACTGGACAGTATTCCGGCGTTGCCATCGGCTGGATGCTTGGCGGCAGCATGACGCAGGTAGCGGTAGAAGATTCCGTGGTGCAAGGCGGTGCACATACAGGCGGTATTCTGAGCGGGTGGAATAATGATGGAGATCCGAGCTTGAAAACGTTTAAGGTAATCATGGATCAGTGTCATGTTCGGAATGTGACCACCTACGGGACAAGCTGTGTTGGTTCTTTTGTGGGACCTGTGTCCGGCTATAAGATTACCAACAGCTACTCTATCGACAGTTATGACATTTCGACAGCATCTCATTCCGGTGGATTTGTATCTTGTCCGGGCAATTGCTGGGTAGAAAACTGCTTTACCAATGTCAGATTATACTGTAACCAGGATGGGGGCGTATTTACGGGGATTGGACACTTTACCAATCATTTTGAGAACTGTTTCGCATCCGGCGTCGTAGAGGGAACGTCTAATGTAGGCGGATTCTTTGGCGCAGATGATGCCAATGCAGCCTATGCAGGACCTGATACTTGTATCAATTGTTATAGTACTTCTATGGTCGGCATGCAGAATACGGCAAGTACAATGGGTGGTTTTTATGGAAGTGCAACGGCAAGTACCAGAATGCAAAACTGCTACAGTACTGGAGAAGTGGGCACGACGCAGACCAAACCTGGTACAGCCAGTGCATCTACCCTTGGTGGGATCGGTGGGAACAATGCGGTAAATGGCAGCTTTAACAACTGTTATTACGATAAACAGACTTCCGGCATGGGAGAGTATGCCATTGGTACGACCCAGCATGATGCACTGACCAATGTGACAGGGTATCTTACTGGGCAGATGATTGGCGATGCAATGCAGGATGAGTTTGGCACAGATGGAACCTGGTTTTACCAGAGCGGCGTATATCCGCAGCTTTCTGTTTTCGCCAATGCGGGTGAAAGTTTTGGAAATGCAACTGACCGAGAAATTGCAAAAGCTTATTCTGCGGCATCTGTCTGCACGGCGCTGCTGCAACCGTCTAATCTGAACAAAACACAGGATGAATTGGCTGCTTTCAGCAAAACAGATTATGATACAGTGCGTAATATTTCTGTCCTGTTTCCACTGACGAATGATGCATTGGCGGGGTATCCATCGGGTAGCGGATTCAGTATTTCCTGGAATGCACGTGAAGGATATACTTGTCAGCTGCCAGGAGACATGAACGGACTTCCCGTGATTACATTGGATCCGAAGACTTATGAGGTGACGAACTTTGCGCCTGGCGTTGGCTGGACAGATGTATCGGTAAGCACAGGTATCACCAATCCGCAGAATGGCAGAGAGATTGTCGGGCAGCGTTTTATGCGTCTGGTTCCGACCACAGTTATTTCACTGGCAAATGCCAGTGCCGGGGTGGATCAATATGTGTATGTAAAAAAAGATGACCGGCTGCCTGATGAAGCGACGAAATATGATCACAGGGACAGTGTAATCTTTGCACTTGGTACTGCCAGTGATGTGGATACCGGTAAGATTAAGACATCGCCTTATCCGGAGGATGATGAGACCTTTGGTTATGGTGCAGACGGAAAACCGGTGGGTACAGAATTGACCGGCGCGGATACCGTCGGTGGTAAGGTCGTTGTAAAAGTATATAAACAGAATAAAACCACTGGAAAATATGAAGATCAACATATTGAAACCAACGAGGAATTACAGAAACTTCTACTGCAACAAAGAAGTGCGGAAGAAAAGGATCTGGGCGTCTATAAACTGGAGTACCTCTGGTATAAGACCGGAAATTTGGACGGGGGCTGTATTGTAAACAGTAAAACGCTGACGGTTCGTGAAGTATTAACGTTATCGTATCAGTGGAAC
>CANBFZ010000078.1 GCA_947367725.1 uncultured Eubacterium sp. | reverse complement strand
ACGCGCGAGCATTAACCACTCCACTATTGAAAATCATAGTTCCCGCAATTTCTGAATGTCCACCACCTATTCCAGCAGAATTTGGTCCGCCAGTAGCGTTCAGCGTGCCATTTCCATTGACACGAAGGGTTGCAGTCTGCGCAACATGAAGTGCGGCAGCTGACTGACTACCGGAAATAGTCAGGGTATTTGTAGTGCCATCTTTCAATGTCAAATTACATGTACTTCCTGGAAGTAAGTTGATTGGAGAATCTTTTTTTGCACTCTCTGTAATCGTCACACCAGCCAGCGTAATGTTTGCTGTTGTGTTTTCCTTAATCCAAATATTATGGGTAGTTGATGTCCCAGAAATTGTTACTGGTGTATCGGTTTCAATCTGAATATAGGCGCCCCATGTAGGATCTGTACCAGTGGTGACACCATTTCCCTCACTAATACCTTTGCCTGTAATGGTTAAACCACCGGCAGTTACTTGACCTTCCTGCGTTTCTTCTGCTGCCATCATGATGCTGCCGCCCAGCATTATGGTCGCAGCCAGCGCTTCAGTATCTTCCGCCAATATATACCCTTCTGGTAAAGAAGCCTGCAAAGTGTGTGTGCCTTTTGTCACGCCATCACCTAACGGGCTAAAGTCCCAGGTAATTTCTAATTCCTCTTCTGTACCGTCTTCCAGTACTGCCTTGATGGACTGCGGGAAACATCCCTCCAGCAATTCTGCTGTAAGCGGGTTTTCTTCATCTGCCGCAGTGTCCAGATACCATTTCTGTCTCTGCTCATCATACGTCAGCAGTTCATCATCGTCTACCCACGTCCAAGAAGCAATTACAATCCTTTCTGGATGCTCCACGCCATCATCCGGCAGCACACCACTCGGAGAATTCTCTCCAAATAAACCTTCAGCATAAGTCGGCTCATCTGCAGCGTTCTGCTCTGTCCTGCTGTCTGTTATAGTAGGTTCCTCTGCGCTAGCTCTGAAAATATCATGAAATCCAGTCGCGTAGGCAAGCACTACCATCAAACACAACAAAACACAGGCTACCTTCTTTACTAATGTTTTGCCTTTCATCTGCTCTTCCTTCCTCATACGAAAATATGACCAAAGCAGTAAATCCATGTTCTTTATAAAAAGATATACCCGAGGTGCGCTTTGCGCCGATATCTTTACCTTGCAAGAAAACAGATTTCCTTCATTCGTCTCTTTTCAACAAAATACTTTTTATCTCCGGTAAAATTATACCCCCCCCCATACATTTTTGTCAAGTCTATTGAAGGTCTCTTTCGTTTCTTGCGCATTTCGCAAAAACATAAACGACCCTACAAACGGTGCATTTATACCGTTTGTAGGGGTCGTTGCGTTATTCGAACTCAATCGTCCCTGGCGGCTTTCCTGTGCAGTCGTAGAACACCCGATTCACATGGTCCACCTCATTGATAATTCTGGTCGTCACCTTTTCAATCAATTCCCAAGGCAGTTTCGCCGCTTCCGCAGTCATAAAATCGCTGGTGGTTACCCCGCGCAGCGCCACAGCGTAATCATAGGTTCTAAAGTCGCCCATGACACCGACAGAACGCATGTTAGTCAACGCTGCAAAATACTGGTTGACCTCTTTATCAAGGCCTGCGGCTGCAATTTCCTCTCTGTAAATCGCATCCGCGTCCTGTACCATCTGCACCTTTTCAGCGGTGACTTCTCCCACAATACGAATGCCAAGTCCCGGACCTGGGAATGGCTGTCGAAATACCAGATATTCCGGAATGCCCAGTTCCAATCCTGCGCGACGCACCTCGTCCTTAAACAGCATGCGCAGCGGCTCGATAATTTCCTTAAAATCCACATAATCCGGAAGCCCACCGACATTATGATGGCTCTTAATCACTGCTGAATCGCCTAATCCCGATTCAATAAGATCTGGATAAATCGTGCCCTGTACCAGGAAATCCACTGCTCCAATTTTCTGCGCCTCCTCTTCAAAGACACGGATAAATTCTTCCCCGATGATTTTTCGCTTTTCCTCCGGCTCAGTGATGCCTGCCAATTTATCATAAAAGCGCTGCTGCGCATTGACTCTGACAAAATTCAAATTATACGGACCAGCAGGACCAAAAACCGCTTCCACCTCATCGCCTTCATGTTTACGCAGAAGACCGTGATCCACAAAGACGCAGGTAAGTTGTTTTCCAATCGCCTTAGACATCATAACCGCCGCAACAGAAGAATCCACGCCCCCGGATAGCGCGCACAGCGCTTTACCGTCGCCCACCTTACGGCGAATCTCAGCAATGGTATTCTCTACGAAAGCGTCCATTTTCCAGTCGCCGCTGCAGCCGCACGGACCATATAAAAAGGCAGACAGTACCTGACTACCCTGGACTGAATGGGTCACCTCTGGATGAAACTGCACCGCGTAAAGCTTTTTGGCAGCATGTTCCATCGCAGCAACTGGACACACCGGCGTGCTGGCAGTCACTGCAAAGCCTTCTGGCACTTCTGCAATATAATCAGTATGACTCATCCACATGATCGTGGTATCGTCCACATCCTGCAAAATACCACCCTTGCCGCAGACCGTAATCTCCGTTTTTCCATATTCACTGACCGGTGCTGTTTCCACCTTGCCAGAAAGCGCCCACGCCAAAAGCTGGGCGCCATAACAGATGCCCAAAATAGGAATGCCTGCGCTGAAAAGCTCTTTGTCATAATGGGGAGATTCCATATCATATACGCTGTTCGGTCCACCCGTCAAAATGATGCCTTTCGGATTTTTCGCCAAAAGCATCTCAAGCGGCATTGTATAAGGGTGTACCTCGCAGTACACCCCCGCTTCACGAACTCTGCGGGCAATCAGCTGATTGTATTGCCCGCCAAAATCCAAAACAATAATTAATTCTTTGTCCATTGGTTTGCTCCTTCAATAATAAGATAGTGCCCACAAATCATTTGTAACGAAATGCTGCAACCAACAAAGTTACAAGGGATTTTAAAGTGCTATCTGATTGCATTCTGGGAGCTGTCACGCAGAATAACATCATGTGCGCCACCCTCTACAATCGACGTTGCAGAAACCAGCGTCAGTTTGGCATTTTCCTGCAGCTGCGGAATGGAAAGCACACCACAGTTGCACATGGTGGATTTTACCTTATTCAAAGATAAAGTAACATTATCGTGGAGAGAACCCGCATACGGCACATAGGAGTCCACCCCTTCTTCAAACTTCATTCTCGGATCGCCGCCCAGGTCATAACGCTGCCAGTTGCGCGCACGATTAGAGCCTTCACCCCAGTATTCCTTTACATAATTGCCGTTGATATTCAGTTTATTGGTTGGAGACTCGTCGAATCTTGCAAAATATCTGCCCAGCATGATGAAGTCAGAGCCCATCGCCAGTGCCAGCGTCATATGATAGTCATAAACAATACCGCCGTCGGAGCAAATCGGCACATATACACCAGTCCGCTTGTAGTATGCATCTCTTGCAGCCGCAACTTCAATGACAGCAGAAGCCTGTCCTCTGCCGATGCCTTTCTGCTCTCTGGTGATACAGATCGAGCCGCCGCCAATACCGATTTTAACAAAGTCTGCACCTGCATCAGCAAGGAAGTTAAATCCATCTGTGTCAACCACATTGCCTGCACCGATCTTTACAGTATCGCCATACTTTTCGCGGACCCACTTGATGGTGTCGAGCTGCCACTCGGAATACCCTTCAGAGGAGTCAATGCAGAGCACATCGACGCCAGCGTTAACCAGTGCCGGAATTCTTTCCTCATAGTCGCGGGTGTTGACCCCTGCGCCTACTACATATCTCTTATGGTCGTCCAAAAGTTCGTTGGGATTAGACTTATGGTTATCATAGTCTTTTCTAAATACAAAATGTGTCAGTCTCTGCTTATCATCAATCACAGGCACTGCGTTCAGCTTATTATCCCAAAGAATATCATTGGCCTCGCTCAGTGTACAACCGTCTTTGGCATAAATCAGTTTTTCGAACGGCGTCATAAACGCACTGATTTTGGTATCTGTCGCCATTCTGCTGACACGATAGTCTCTGCTGGTTACAAGACCGACCATTTTGCCGTCTGCTGTGCCATCTTCTGTAATCGCAATGGTAGAGTGTCCGGTTCTCGCTTTCAGTTCCAGTACATCTGCCAACGTCTGATCAGGCCGCAGGTTGGTATCGCTCTTCACAAAACCAGCCTTATAGGATTTTACCTTTCTGACCATCTCTGCCTGACTTGCAATTGGTTGAGAACCATATATAAAAGAAATTCCACCTTCCTTAGCAAGTGCGACCGCCATGTTATCATCAGAAACGGCCTGCATCACTGCGGAAACCAGTGGAATATTCGCGGAAATCGAAGGTTCTTCGCCTTTCTTAAATTTCACAATGGGTGTCTTCAGGCTGACATTCTCAACTCTGCATTCCTTGGAGGAATAGCCCGGTACTAGCAGGTACTCGTTAAAAGTTCTTGAAGGTTCGTTGAAATAGTGTGCCATAAATTGCTCCTCTCCTAAAATCAATCTCATAACAAATTACTATATAAAATCCACGGCTGAAAAGGCTTCCGCGGTAAAGTGTTTCCCATTATTTTATACCATTTGCAATCCTTTTGCAAGGGTGAAACGATACCTTTTCAGCCATTTTCAATAAATATTTTTTTCACAAATCCAGCGCCGTACGATCCTCCCGATTTCGACGCATCAATCCCGCCGCCTGCGCAGTCTTTATCCCAGTAGCGCAAGCAATTCTTCCCGGTTCAGCGTGGTGCTGCTCATTTCGCCGCCGGACAGTAGTTTGTCCGCAAGCTGCCGCTTCTGTTCCTGCATTTTTAAGATTTTCTCTTCGATGGTATCCTTCGCAATCAACTTATATACGTTGACGACGCTCTTCTGCCCGATTCTGTGGGCGCGATCTGTCGCCTGATCCTGCACGGTCAAATTCCACCACGGGTCAAAGTGAATGACTACATCAGCACCGGTCAAATTCAGTCCCGTCCCGCCTGCTTTCAGCGAAATGAGAAATACCTGGGTTGCATCCTGGTTGAACGCATTGACCAGGCGATTCCGCTCTTCCTTTTTCGTCGCGCCAGTCAGGCAATAATAGGTATAACCTGCGGCAGCAAGCTTTTCTTCAATTTCAGAGAGCAAAGTGGTGAACTGTGAAAAGAGCAGGATTTTGTGTCCGCCAGAAACAGCATTTTCAACCAGATCCATACACAGCTCCATCTTCGCTGCCCCGCCTCGATACGGTTCAAAAATCAACCCAGGGTCACAGCAAATCTGTCGCAGCCGGGTCAGTTCCGCCAGCACCTGCAATTTTGCAGTCTTAAACTCGTCATCGCTTTGCCCCTCCAGCATCATCTGTAGTTTTTTCACTTCCGCATCATAAATCTGCTGCTGTTCACCAGTCAGACGCGTAAACGTATTCTTCTCAATTTTATCCGGCAGATCCCGCAGCACATCGCTTTTCAGCCGGCGCAGCACAAACGGCGTGATCATCTTTTTCAGACGAGATACAGCTTCCTCGTTTCCACCCTGGGCAATGGGCAGTTCCAACTCTTTGCGGAACCGTTCATAACCGAACAAAAATCCCGGCATCAGATAATCAAAAATACTCCAAAGTTCGCTGAGGCGATTTTCCACAGGCGTACCGGTCAGCGCCATTCGAAAGGATGCGCGAATCAGTTTAACTGCTTTTGCCGCCTGGGTATTATGATTTTTAATATGCTGCGCCTCGTCGATGACCTGGCAACCGAAAGAAATCGTCTCATATGCTTCACTGTCCCGCCGCAAAAGTTCATAGGATGTGATGCAGAGATCGCCGTTTTCGATGGCGGCAATTTCCTTCTTTCTCTCCGGCGCGCTGCCTGCAATAACCCGCACAGGAAGCGCCGGCGCAAATCGCCTAATCTCACTCTCACAGCCTGTAAATTTTCTCATCGTTGTCAGTAACAGAAAGTACATTCTGTCTCGGCGCCGCTTCGTCAAAGTAAATTTTTATGCGGTTGAGCACTTCCGTTTCCCGCACCAGATCTCGCCTGGTGATATCCTTGGGCGCCTCCATCGGATTATAGCGTTCCACTCCGTACACACAGGCAACTTCACAGACAATTTCATTTCGCGTCGGCGCATCCAGATAAAACGCGAATGACGTCTCCGGCGCTGTATAATCTGCAGGATCAAAGGTCTCATACTGTACCTGCGCAAAACTGCAAAGATTCGGCAGCAGATGGGTACAGAACGCCGGTAAATCTTCCTGGCAATTTCCTTTTCGATGAGCACCTTAAAAGAAGTGGTCGTTTCTTGCTTTCTTGCCTCGGATCGCGTTAAAAAATCCGCTTCTTCATCCAGCTCTTTGAAAAGATCCAATTCTGAATCGATGATCTGCTCCGGTTCCTGACGATCTTCATACTCTAACAGCACTGCCGCGCAGTGCTTACAGATGCCGTCATAGCTTCTAAAAGCCGGACATGTACAAAGCATGGATTCTATATCATCCATGACAGTATCATAGGCAATCTCCACCGTATAAAGATTTCTGCCGCTGCCTTTAACTTTTGCGGTGATATTTTCGACATCTGGATCTATCATGTCCGTCTCGATGTCGAACTGCCGGATGCGTCCTCTCTCAT
The DNA here is from genome assembly GCA_947367725.1 of uncultured Eubacterium sp. GTDB lineage: Bacteria > Bacillota > Clostridia > Peptostreptococcales > Anaerovoracaceae > Senimuribacter. The sequence continues at coordinate 1,234 of CANBFZ010000078.1, read as the reverse complement.
ATAGTTCTATGCCCCGTTCATAGGTCTTGCTTCCTGCCAGGCTTCTAATATCGCTGCGTTTCAGCATTTCGTTGTATCCTTCATCTCAATTAAATAAATAAATCAAACCAGTTGGTATTACCAATAGAGTCCTCGCCGATAAACTCTATATAATCAATGATGATTTCCTCTACAGATTCGTCCACCTCAAAGACCAGTGTGCCGCTTCTTGTTTTTCCCGGTGCCAGCATTTCTTCATCAGGATACATGGCATCATTGAAACTGTCCATGGTTTCCACCAAACCGGTGTCCATATCCGGTTCCACATAAGAAACAAAATCATAGTTACCGATCTCGTATTCTTCGTCTGTGGTATTAGTCACGGAAACATCCATCACCACAAATTTCTTTCCCGCATTTGCCGTCTTTCCATAGAGTTCTGTTTCAGTGCGCACGTTTGTAACGGTCCACTCAAAAAAGCTGTTCGTCAGCGTATCTCCGACAAATCCAGTCGTTAATTTTCCAGCATAAAGTTCTGCTTCTTTGGCAGCCGCAAGCAGCGGTCCGTATTTTTCACCACCGCATGCAGTAAATACCAGCATCAATACCAAACATAAACTTACAATTGTCTTCTTCTTGTTCATCTTCTTTTCCTCACAATATTTGTTTCAATTCTTCTAATACTTCGACCAGAGACGCTTTCAGCATCCATACCTTTGCCTGGATTTCTGCATCAGGCTGCACCATGTCCGGCACCATGACAGTTCGCAGTCCGGCACGCCATGCCGAAACAATCCCTGCCGGCGCATCTTCAAAAGCGATGGCTTGCGCAGGTGCAACGCCCATCGCTGCACAAGCTTTTCGATAAATCTCCGGGTCCGGTTTGCTTCTTTCTACCATATTGCCTGAAACAATCTGATCAAAATACGATGCAATTCCGGCGCTGCGCAAATTACCGCGGGCGTAATCTTCCGAAGAAGATGTAGCAAGTCCCACCGAAATGTCCTTCGACCTGGCAAAGGTTAAAAGCGCAGGCACCCCCGGCTTCATCGGCATCCCCTCTTTGTCCACAATCTCCATAAAGTAACGTGCCGCTTTTTCCTGAAATACTGCATAGGGAAAATCTGCGCCGTACAGTTCTTTAAAATAGAAGGCGCGACGCGCTCTATTAAAGCCAATGGTATGGTAAATCTGTGCGCCGATATCTGGATAGCCCAGTTCTGCACCAGCAGCATACCAGCTGCGCTGCACAATC
>CANBFZ010000077.1 GCA_947367725.1 uncultured Eubacterium sp. | reverse complement strand
TCTAACCCACATCATTCCTGCGGGCACCTATGAACGAGCTGAAAATGCGGCAGGCAGAATCGCTGTCGTACCTGGCTCTTATCATCATGTTGAACAGGCTGGGCTCAGTTTCTTTGATACCATGAAAGAATTCATGCTGGGCATGCAAAGCGCTTCCGATATCATTTTCTTTATCTTTATCTTCGGCGGCGCCCTGGCAATCATTCGAGATACCGGCGCCCTGGATGCCGGCGTACATAATCTTGCGAAAAAACTAGACAAAAGAAAAAATCTGGTGTTGGTGATTTTTATCTTCCTGTTTTCTATCCTGGGCGGTACCATCGGCATGGCAGAAGACGCGATTGTGTACATTCCAATTCTGATTACTCTGTGTAAGCAATTCAAAATGGACAACATGGTCGCCCTTGCCGTAGTCATGGTTGGCTCCCGCATTGGATTTGTATCTGGTCTAATGAACCCGTTTACCGTAGGCGTGGCACATGGTCTTGCAGAACTTCCTATGTATTCAGGTCTCGGCTACCGTCTGATTTGGTACGTTGTCATCTTTGTTGTCACCGTTTGGTACATTCTGCGCTATGCAAATAAAATTCAGAAAGACCCTACGTTAAGCATTATGTACGGGGAAGAAAGCGACGAAAACGATGCACCTTCTGCATTTATGGAAATCACCACCAGACAAAAAATCATTCTGCTAGAATTCGTCTCCCTCATCGGCATTATGCTCTTTGGCGTATTCAAATATGGCTGGTTCATGCTGGAGATTGCAACACTGTTCCTCATTTTCAGTCTGCTCATCGGCATCACCGGAAAAATCAGCCCCAATGCCATGGCAAAATCCTTTGTGAACGGCGCTGCCGATATGACTTTTGCTGCACTGGTCGTAGGTATTGCCAAAGCCATCCTTCTGACCCTGCAGGACGGTGTTATCATCGATTCTATCCTCTACTATGCGTCCAATCTTTTAAATGGGCTACCAAAAGTAGTAGCCGCCAACGGGATGTATGTATTCCAGTGTTTTCTGAACTTCCTGATTCCTTCAGGCTCCGGTCAAGCCGCTGCCACCATTCCGATTATGGCGCCTCTCGCGGATTCGCTGGACATCACCAGGCAGGTCGCCGTCCTTGCTTACCATTACGGCGATGGATTTACCAACCTAATCTGTCCAACCTTGGGTTCACTGATGGCATGTATCGTCGTCTCCAAAGTACCTTTTGAAAAATATTTAAAATGGATCATGCCGCTGTGTGGTATGTGGATTGTCATCGGCTTCCTGTCGGTTTCCATCGCGACAATGATCAATCTGGGACCCTTCTGATGGAAAAGAAAATCACATTTCCCCCTTGGGAAAGACCACTGTTTTTAATGCTCATCACCTTGGTTGGCGGTTATATGAACGCATATACTTACATGACCAGAGACGGCATTCTCGCCAATATGCATACCGCCAATATGTCCCACCTTGGGATCAACCTGGCACTGGGAAACTGGAATGCTGCATTGACTTACTTTCTGCCGATTGTGTCCTGCATCTTTGGCGCCGCCTTTAGTGAACTTCTGAAAGCGTATCTGTCCAAAACTTCCCTGACAGGAGACTGGCGCAAAGCGGCGCTGCTTCTGGAAAGCGCCGCCCTGTTTCTGGCAGGACTGGTTCCAAAAGATACCGCCAGCACAGTGGTGACACTATTTATTTCCTTCTTTATGGGCTTTCAGCTTTGTCTGTTCCGCACCTGTATGGGCACCGCCCATAACACCACCATCTGTACGGGCAATATCCGAAACGTGGGACAAAAGCTGTACAAATTGGCTGCAGAACGAGATGCCGCTTCCTTGCAAACCCTGTACACCTTTGCTGCCCTGACCTTTTCTTTCGCAGCAGGCGCTGTGCCAGGCACCCTTTGCTCACTTTGGCTCAGCGAAAAAGCCGTATGGGTCTGTACTGCAGTTCTGCTCATTTTGGTACTGTGGATGAAAAAAGCAAACACCCGTATTTCATAAATATCTTTGAAGAGAGTCGTATTCACAGCGTTCTGCGTGAACGACTCTTTTTCATACTTTTTGTTTGATTTCATTAAATTTTGTGTATAAATATTACAAATTTTATGTTATCATAGAAATAATGACAAGGAGGTTCTTATGGAAAACAGAGTTGCATTAATATCCATTATCGTAAAAGATTTAAACGTCGTAGAAGATCTCAACGATATGCTGCATCAGTACAGCAGCTATATTATCGGCAGAATGGGACTGCCTTATCGGGAAAAAGAAATGTATATTATCAGCGTAGCCATCGATGCGCCGTCGGATATCATCAATGCCCTGTCCGGCAAAATCGGAAAGCTGCCTGGTATCAGCAGCAAGGTGGCCTATGCCAATGAATAATGCAGTAAAGCATGCCATCGACGTTCTGTCGACAGGTACTGTGCCAGAGGATGCTGCGCTGCTTTCTCTGCTTTCCTGCGAAACATCAGAAGAAAATCAGTATCTGCAAGAGAAAGCAGACGCCGTTCGCAGGCAAACTTTCGGAAACCATGTCTACATCAGAGGGCTGATTGAATGCACCAACTATTGCAGAAATGACTGCTATTACTGTGGTATCCGCAGAAGCTGTAAAGACGTCACCCGCTACCGGCTCACCCCGGAGGAAATTCTTTCCTGCTGCAAAAACGGTTATGCCCTTGGCTTTCGCACCTTTGTCCTGCAAGGCGGTGAAGACCCCTACTGGAACGACGACCGTCTGGCGGCACTGGTTGCGGCAATTCGCAACGCCCACCCGGACTGCGCCATTACCCTTTCCGCAGGCGAGCGCTCCCGTGAAAGCTATCAAAGACTGTTTGATGCCGGTGCAGACAGGTATCTTCTGCGCCACGAAACGGCAGACAAAGCCCACTACGAGGCACTGCATCCTACAGCGCTTTCCTTTGAAAACCGGATGGAATGCCTGTACCATCTGAAAGACATCGGCTATCAGGTGGGCTGCGGCTTTATGGTCGGCTCTCCCGGTCAGACCGCAGAGCATATTCTGAAAGATTTGCGGTTTCTTGCGGCATTTGCGCCCCATATGATCGGCATCGGTCCGTTCATTCCCGCAGCAGGTACGCCTTTTGAAAAGGAACCAGCAGGCTCCGCTGACCTGACGGTACGCCTTCTTTCCATCATCAGGCTGCTTTTGCCAAAAGCGTTGCTGCCGGCAACCACAGCCCTTGGAACTGCTTCCCAGGACGGCAGACTGCGGGGCATCTGCGCAGGCGCCAACGTGATTATGCCCAACCTTTCTCCACCGTCAGTGCGGAAAAACTATCGTCTTTACGACAACAAAATTGCCACCGGCGCGGAAAGCGCTGAAGGTCTTTTCCAATTGAAAACACAAGTTGAAAACATCGGTTATGCGATAGTCACCGCCCGCGGCGACTATCCTGACATACAAAACTAACGGGAAAGCATGGCTGACCCGAAAGAAAGGAAGTAAAATTTTATGTACAACCCAAACTCATTAAAAGCAGAAGAATTTATCAATCATGAAGAAATTTTAGACACCCTCGCCTATGCCGACGTAAACAAAGACGACAAGGCGCTGGTCCGCTCTATTTTAGACAAGGCTGCTCTGCGCAAAGGCTTAAGCCACAGAGAGGCATCTGTACTGCTTTCCTGTGAAGACCCTGAAATCACCAGGGAAATATATACCCTGGCAGAACAGATCAAGAAAGATTTCTACGGCAACCGTATCGTCATGTTCGCACCGCTGTATCTTTCCAATTACTGTGTCAACGGCTGTGTATACTGTCCATACCACCATCAGAACAAACATATCGCAAGAAAAAAACTGACCCAGGAAGAAATCAAAAAAGAGGTCATCGCTCTGCAGGATATGGGACACAAACGCCTCGCTCTGGAAGCAGGTGAAGACCCTGTCAACAACCCAATCGAATACATTTTGGAATGTATCAAAACCGTATATTCCATTCACCATAAAAATGGCGATATCCGCCGTGTCAACGTCAATATCGCCGCAACTACCGTAGAAGAATACAAGATGCTCAAAGACGCCGGCATCGGTACCTACATCTTATTCCAGGAAACTTACCACAAGGAAAGCTACGAAAAGCTTCATCCGACCGGACCGAAGCACAATTACGCATGGCACACGGAAGCCATGGACAGAGCCATGGAAGGCGGTATCGATGACGTCGGTCTTGGCGTCCTCTTTGGTCTTGATCTCTACCGTTACGAACTTGCCGGTCTTCTGATGCACGCAGAGCATCTGGAAGCGATCCACGGTGTAGGTCCCCACACCATCAGCGTGCCGAGAATCCGTCCGGCAGATGATGTAGATCCTTCCGACTTTGACGGCGGCGTGGACGGCGGTATTACCGACGACCTCTTTGCGAAAATCATCGCGATCATCAGAATTGCCGTGCCTTACACCGGTATGATTATGTCCACAAGAGAAAGCAAAGAAATGCGTGCGCGGGCTTTGCATCTGGGAATTTCCCAGATCAGCGGCGCTTCCAGAACCAGTGTCGGCGGCTACGATGAAGAAGAGCCGGAAGAAGAAAACTCCGCACAGTTTGAAACCGACGACAAAAGAACCCTGGACGAAGTAGTAAAATGGCTCATGGATATGGACTACATTCCAAGTTTTTGCACTGCCTGCTACAGAGAAGGCAGAACCGGCGACCGCTTTATGACCCTCTGCAAAAACGGACAAATTCAGAACTGCTGTCATCCAAACGCGCTGATGACCCTGAAGGAATATCTGGTGGACTACGCTTCCGCAGATACCCGCAAAGTCGGTGAAGCGCTGATTGACAAAGAGCTTGCTAACATTCCAAAGGAAAAAGTACGTCAGATTGCAGAAGACTATATCAAGGAGATTGAACATGGTAAAAGAGACTTCCGATTCTAAGACAGCAGATTTGCACCAGACCCCCAGCGGCAACAGAGTCCATATCAGCTTTTTTGGCAGACGCAATGCGGGAAAATCCAGCCTGGTCAACGCCGTAACCGGTCAGTCTCTTTCTATCGTATCAGACGTCAAAGGCACCACCACTGACCCGGTCAGCAAAGCCATGGAACTTTTGCCCCTTGGGCCCGTCGTCATCATCGATACACCGGGTCTGGACGATGCTGGCACGCTCGGCGAAAAACGAGTAGAAAAGACTTATCAGATTCTGGCGAAGACCGATGTTGCCGTCCTTGTGATTGACGGCAGCGATGCACCTGATCCGCAGGATTTTGCGCTGATGCAGCTTTTGAAAGAAAAACAAATCCCGTTCATTGCGGTACTGAACAAAAAAGATCTGGCAGGCAGCGATCTTTCTGCCTATGATTTTCCGTTTCTTGCAGTCAGTGCAGTGACCGGCGAAGGCATTGCAGCGTTAAAAGAAAACATTGCCCGGCTGGGAAAAACGGCTGCTCCTTCCAAGCAGCTGATTGGAGATAAGATTTGTAAAAACGATGTGGTCATTTTAGTGACGCCAATCGATGAGTCCGCGCCCAAAGGCAGACTGATTCTGCCGCAAGTGCAGACCCTGCGGGATATTCTGGACACCCACGCGATTTCCATGGTAACACAGGTTTCAGAGCTTCCTGCCTGTCTTTCCGCGCTGAAAGAACCGCCTGCCCTTGTGGTAACCGATAGTCAGGTATTTCATCAGGTAAAAGAAATGGTTCCGCGCAGTGTGCCGCTGACTTCTTTTTCCATCCTGATGGCGCGATTTAAGGGGATTTTAGATACGGCTGCCCAAGGCGCACACTTCCTGCCAAACCTGACAGACGGCAACAAAGTGCTAATTTCTGAGGGCTGCACCCATCACAGGCAGTGCGAAGACATCGGCACAGTCAAACTGCCTGGCTGGATAGAAGCGTTTACAGGAAAAAAACTGGCATTTCACTTTACCAGCGGCGGCGAATTTCCCCGTGATTTATCCTCTTATGCGCTGGTTGTCCACTGCGGCGGCTGCATGCTCAATGAAAGAGAAATGCTTTCCCGCATGGAACTTGCAAACGCCCAGGGCGTCGCCTTTACCAATTACGGTACGCTGATTGCCCATATCAACGGCATTTTAGATAGAAGCTTGGAGATGTTTCATGAATAAAGATAAAATTACAAACAGTAAACGGGTGATCGTCAAGGTCGGCACCTCCACCCTAACCCATGCCAGCGGAAAAATGCATCTGCGGCGCATCGAAAACCTTTGTAAAGTTCTCTGCGACCTGCAAAATGCCGGAAAAGAAATCATTCTAGTTTCCTCTGGCGCCATCGGCATCGGCGTCGGCAAACTAGGACTTTCCGCCCGTCCGGAAGAAACCAGTAAAAAACAGGCGCTGGCAGCCATCGGACAGTGCGAGCTGATGTTTATGTACGATAAATTTTTCGGTGAATTCAGTCAAACTGTCGCACAAATTCTGCTTACTGCAGACATCGTAGACAATGATAAGAGTCGAAAAAATGTGCAAAACACGTTCGCCGAACTGATTGCACTGGGGATCATTCCCATTGTCAACGAAAACGATACCGTCGCAACCGACGAGCTGGAAGGCCTACGCATCGGCGACAACGATACCTTATCTGCCATTGTATCAACACTGACAGATGCAGATCTTCTGGTGATTTTGACCGATATCGATGGGCTTTATGACAAAGATCCGCGAAAGTACAAAGATGCAATGCGAATTTCCCATGTGCCCGTCATCGATGAGAACATTGCCACCCTGGCAGGCGGCGCCGGTTCAAAATTTGGCACCGGCGGCATGGCAACCAAAGTCAGTGCGGCAAAAGTTTCCACGGCTGCAGGCATTCCATGCTGCGTCATCGCAGGCGACAGACCGGAAAACCTATACGATCTGTTTGACGGAAAAGATATGGGAACCATTTTCGGAAATTTGGAGGATTAAATGATGGAAATAAATTTCACCCCCTTAGAAATCATGGGACAAAAGGCAAAACATGCGGAACGTGCCCTTCGCACCGCTTCTGAAAGCGATAAGACTACGGCGCTCGCGAAGATTTCCGCCGCCCTTTTACAGCATACGGATGAAATTCTGGCTGCCAATGAAAAGGATCTGGCAGCAGCACGAGATGGACTCTCCCCTTCCATGATAGACCGTCTGACCCTGACCGCAGAACGCATCGCTTCCATGGCAGATGCAGTGATCGCTGTCTCTAAATGGAAAGATCCAATCGGAGAAACCCTGGAAGAACGTGACCTGCCTAACGGCTTACATATTCGCAAAGTGGCTGTACCACTCGGCGTTTGCGGTATTATTTTTGAAGCGCGCCCCAATGTAACCAGCGACTGCGCTGCCCTCTGCATCAAAGCAGGCAACGCCTGCATTCTCCGCGGCGGCAAAGAGGCGTTTTTTTCTAATCAGGCGATTACGGAAGTCATGCGAAACGCGCTGGCAGAATCTGCCCTTGACGTTAACTGCGTGCAGCTTGTCAGCGACACCTCCAGACAGTCTGCTGCCGAAATGATGACCCTGACCGAGTATCTAGATGTGCTGATTCCAAGAGGCGGCGCCGGACTCATCCGCTCTGTCGTCGACAATGCCAAAGTACCTGTCATTGAAACCGGCGCAGGCAACTGTCATATTTATGTAGATAAAGCCGCTGACCTTTCTATGGCGCTGGACATCGTCTTCAATGCAAAGACTTCCAGACCTTCAGTCTGCAATGCAGCAGAAAAAGTCCTGGTACATAAAGAAATCGCGGAGGGTTTTCTGCCTGCCATGGAAGCACGCCTTTCGGAAAAAAACGTGGCGCTTCACGGCGACAATGCAGCCATGGCAATTTTGCCATCTGCTGTGCCCGCGTCTAACGAAGAATGGGGGCGTGAATATCTGGATTATATTCTCGGCGTCAAAGTGGTTGATTCCAT
>CANBFZ010000076.1 GCA_947367725.1 uncultured Eubacterium sp. | reverse complement strand
GCGGCAATGGGTATCTGCATCAAATGTCAGGGCTGCGTGCTTGGCTGTCCTCAGGGTGCAAAATATTTTACTGATGCGGCTTTTCTCAGCCATAAAGCCATGCTGGAGCGGGATTATGTGCGCAGCAGCGCCGAAAGTGAGATTTGGATATAAAGAGATTTCCCAATTTTTGCAGCGCGGCGCTTTCATGTCGGAGACATCGACTGTTTGATATTTCCGACATAGCAGGAAAGTGTGCCGCTACAGCGCAAACAGTTCCGGGTGCAGGCGATAACAGGCGACTGCCTGATGCATCAGATGATTTGCCAGCATATCGTTTGTTTTGAAATTGGTGATGGCGCGTACTTTGGTCAGCCGGTACTGAATGGTGTTTCTGTGGACGTAAAGCCGGGCAGCGGTATTTTTTACGTCACAGTCTTCGTCCAGATAGAAAACGGTTAGGGTTTCCAGCAGCGCATCGCTGTCAGCGTCTTCCAGCAACGGTTTTAGAATGTTGCGGCAGATGCGGAAGGCATCTTCTTTTTCGCAGCAGAGGGATTCACACTGATGGGCAAAAAGAATATCACCGTACGAAAACAGTTTGCGCCATGGAAAGATTCGGATGGCAAGCGGAATCGTCTCACTGTATAGCAGGTAAGTTTTGCGCGTTTCTTCTGCTTTGTTGTCGCAGGGGAAGAAAGAAATGGTGTAGTTTGTACACAGGGTGTCAAGCCGTTCTGTCATATCCTGCAGATATTCTTTGTCGGTATTGTTTGTTGAAGAATACATCGTAAAGCTGACGATGAGGGATTCGTAGGTATCTACAATGACTGTTTTGCCCCAGTCGTCGGAACAGGTTTTGATCTGCTGCACCATTTCTCTTTGCAGGCGGAGTTTGTCCTGTGGCTCCAGACCGCTGAAAGCGGGACGCAAAAATATGGAGGTATTGATGGCGTGGATGTCGATGGAAAGTTTGGCAGAAATCTGGCGCATTTTTTCTGAATCGCCATCCAAAATAGAAGAAATCAATGAGTTTTCCAGGATATTGTCTGCGTCCAGATCCCAAAGTTTGGAGAAAATTTCCAGAAGTGCAACGACGTCGTACATGTCATCCATGGTGAGAAACCCCGACTCATCGATGGCGTAAATGGAGAAGTTGCGATATTCAAAAGCAGTGAAGGGAACACGGAAGATACGCAGTGGCCGCTCTTGCCAAACGCTTTCTGCGCCGTGGGCGTCAGAACAGTTAGTGTTTTCGTAAATCTGGTGTATGTCGGAAGCGGTGATATCGTTGGAAGCTGGATATTTGGACAGACAAACGTTGTTCATCACCGTGTCTGAAAGGAGCACTGTGCATTTCAGCGAGTCACTGATGAGACGCAGCAGGTTGGGCAAGTTTTTACGATCCACCGGCAGTCTGGAAAACAAGGCTACCACATGATTGATCAGGTCTTTTTCTTTATTTTTTGCGTGGAAAATCGCTTTATAAACATCGTAAAGCACTTCTCGGTAGAAACAGTCCATTCGACCTTCCGGCATGAGGATCAGGGGAAATCCAAGCCGGTCTGCTGTTTCTATCAGAGAAGGGTGAATTTCTTTTAAAAAAATCCCTACATAGTAAATGACGACGGCGGCGTCACCGCAGTGATGCATATGTTCAATGTGTTTACATTGCAGTGCATAGTCGTCTGCGATGGCGCCAAAAGAGGTCAGCGTCATGTCGCTGTCGTTGACCGCAGCGTCTAGTGAAAAGAGTGCTGCGTCATAAATTTCCAGTACAGAAACATTGTTGACAATATGGGAAAGCCCCGCATGGCCTGCGACGACTTTTGCAGCGCGCAGGGATGGGAGTTTGAGACAGTCGGAAACAGTAAGGCTCATAGGGTTACCTCCGTAAATTTGTATTACCTATATTCTAGGGAAAGTCAGAACCAAAAGCAAGAACGAATTGTGAAAATATATAAATTAAAAGAAAAACACACGGCATACAGGCGAATATTTTATGAATTGATTGTTTACGTGCACAAAAATAGAAAGATTTTTTCCGCAATTATGCCAATGACAGGGGATGTCTTTGCTGGTATACTTACGATAACGCAATGATCCCTTGTTATTTTGAAAGGAGAAAGAATATGGCTGAAGCAAAGAAAAGTCATGTTGAAACGATCACGTTGGAACAAGTTCCAGACAGTGAGAAAAAAAGCTGGCCTTCTATTGCCTTTATCTGGGCAGGAAATGTGATCTGTGTACCAGCGCTGATGGTAGGCGCTATGGTATCTGCCGGATTGAATTTTAAAGATTCTATTCTGGCAATGTTTATCGGTTACGGTATTGTTGTTGCGCTGATGATGCTGATCGCAGCACAGTCGGCACAGACGGGAAGACCGACCGTGATTGCGGTGTCCAGAGCGCTGGGAGACAGAGGTTCTCAGTATACGCTGTCTCTGATTATTGCAATCTCCATGATTGGCTGGTATGGATATCAGACGATCGTCTGTGCGTCTTCCTTCTGCTCACTCATGCAGTCAAGCTTTGGAATCGCTTTTCCGGAGTGGCTTGCCTGCATTCTCTGGGGCACGCTGATGCTGATTACAGCATTTTACGGAATTGGACTGACAAAGATTCTCAATATCGTTAGCGTACCGCTGCTGTTTGTATTTCTGATTTATGGTGTGTCCATTGCACTAGGAGACGGTGGTGCCGCAGTATTGTCTGCGTATCAGCCGGAAGGTGGCGGCGGCATGATGGTCGGTATCACCATTTCTGTCGGCGGTTTTATCTCCGGTGCAGCCACCTGTGGCGACTATAACCGTTACAGCAAAGATGGAAAGAGCGCTGCTCTGTCCTGTCTGTTCGGTGTCATTCCGGCCGGCGTAGGCGCATTGGCATGCGGCGCGATTTTATCCATTTGTTCTGGCGACTCTGATATTACCGTCATGTTTGCCAATGTGGGACTGCCTGCTGCCGGCATGCTGGTTCTGATTCTGGCCACTTGGACGACCAATGTAGGCAACGCTTATTCGGCAGGCATCGCTGTTGTAGATATTTTCAAAATGCGGGACGACCGCAGAGCCATTGTAACAGCAATCTGCGGTATCATCGGGATTCTGCTTTCTCTTGGCGGCATCGTTTATTATTTCGTAGATTTCCTGTCCATCTTAAGCTACCTGATTACACCAATTTGTGCAGTGCTGATTGCGGACTACTGGATTATGGGACGCGGCAAGAGTGAAGGATGGGAGCCATTCCCAGGTGTTAACTGGCTGGGCGTCATCGCCTGGATCTGCGGCGCACTGACTACATATTTTGATAAGTTCTTCATTCCAGAACTTGTGGGCATCGCTGTTACCATTGTCATCTATTGGATTTTGTGCACCGTAGTGAAAAATCCGAAGTACAATCCGTTTGCAAAGGAGGCATAAAGAGATGGGAAGGACATATGAAGCTGCAAAGACTTCCATTGCATCGTGCATGGGCGTGAAATCGGGGGAAAAATTTCTGATTCTCACCGACGCGCCACAGCTTGCGCTAGCGGCAGAATTTATGAAGGCGGGAGAAGACCTTGGCATCGAAACGATTATGGTCTGCGGTCCTGTCCATCAGGGCGGTGAAATGCCGGAAATTTCTAAGGCTGCCATGGATCGGGCAGATGTCTGCATGATGATTACCACAGGCTCTTTTACCCATACAAAGGGAAGAGCAGAAGCCACAGAGCGGGGCTGCAGAATTGCATCCATGCCGGGCATCACAGAAGACATTGTACAAAAGACCTTGGGTGCTGATTACGACGAGGTAGAGCGCATCGGCAACATTCTGGCGGCCAAGCTGACGGCGGCAGAGAAAATCCATATTACCACAGAGGCAGGCACCGATTTGACTCTTTACTGTGGCGGCAGAGAAGGCATCGCGGATACCGGAAAGCTGACAGAAAAAGGTGCTTTTGGCAATCTGCCTGCCGGTGAAGCCATGGTTGCGCCTATTGAGACAAAGGGTGACGGCGTGCTGGTGGTAGATGGTGTGATAGCAGACTTTAAAGTCATGGAAGAACCGCTGCGTCTGACTTTTCAGGACGGCAGAATTGTAAAGACAGAAGGCGCTGATGCAGAACGCTTTGAGGCATTTGTGGCGCAGTTTGAAGACACAGCAAAAAATGTTTGTGAGTTCGGCATCGGCACCAATCCGACCTGCGCGATTATGGGCAATGGACTGGTGGATGAGAAGGTGTTTGGCACCATTCATATCGCCTGCGGAAACAATTTGTTCATGGGAGGACAGCAGGACTGTGACATGCATTACGACATGATTATCAATGCACCGACAGTTTGGATTGATGACGAATGTGTCATGGAAAACGGAAAACACGTGTATTAAACACGGCTGCACAAGATTGATAGGAGAGGTAAAAATGACGAAAGAATTAAGACGTGAAGAATTAACCAGCATCGTGTACGGTTCCAGCTTTTACGGCGGCGGTGGCGGCGGCAGCGCAGAAGAAGGACTGGCGCTGATTGAAGCCATGTATGCAGAAGATCCAGACGCGTGCATTAAAATGATTGACATCGATGAGATGGAAGATGACCCCAATGTGGTCTCTACTATGATTGCGGCGCTGGGCTCCCCTGTAGCTACAAAGGGAAGAACGTTTCAGGATGAATCCGTCAACGCGGTGAAAGGAATGCGCGAAGAGGCGAAATTCCTGGGCAAAGAACTAAAATACGTTTATTCTGGTGAAATGGGCGGCGGCAACACCCTGCTGCCGCTATATGCAGCATGGAAGTGCGGTCTTCCGATTATCGATACAGACGGAAACGGACGCGCTGTGCCGGAACTGAATACAGGGTTGCTGCCAGTACACGGTGTGCCGACCAGTCCTGTTATTCTGGCAAGCGAAGCGGGCGATACCATTGTAGCGAGAACAGAAGATCCCATGGACGGCGCTGCCTGCGAAAAGATCGCGAGATATATGTGTCAGGCTTTCGACCAGGGAATCGGATTTGCAGCATGGATGATGAATAAACAGCAGCATCTGGCAGCATCGGCACTGGGGCAGATGACCCTGGCAGTTGAAGTTGGTGACATTCTGAGAAAAACGCCGGCGGCAGAGGCTGTCGAGCAACTAAAGGCCTACTTTGCTGAGAAGGAAATTCCGTTTAGCCCGATTGTTGCAGAAGGTACCATTGTGGACATCCAGATTGATTCCGCAGGTGGATTTGATACCGGTGTGACAACGATTCGCGCAAACAGCGGAGAAGAATTTAAAGTCATCTTCCAGAATGAAAACCTGTATGTGCAGGCTGATGGGGAAGTCCTTGTGACCATTCCTAGCATCATTTCTACTTTGGATTTAAGCGACGAAAAACACGCAGTCCCTGTATCCAACAGTGAGACTTATGTTGGCCAGAAGATTGCACTGACAGCAACGAAAGCGGATCCGCGCTGGTATGACCTGCCGGCATGCTACGGCTGCTGGAACGAAGTCATGGTTAGCGCTGATTACAGAGATGCAAAACCGGAAGTGAAGTTCTGGTAAAATACAAGGAAACAGAAAGACCCCGTCTGTGTCTATGGCATGGACGGGGTTTTGCTTACATAAAAATCGTTTAGTTGCTAGTTACGATAAACGGATTGATGGCGCCTGCGACCACGTTAATCGGCATGGTCTGGAGAATGATTTTGCCGGGACCTTTTACCAGCGTGTTAAAGATGCCTTCGCCGCCGAAGAGCATGTTCTTTACGCCAGGAACGGAGACGACCTCGATGGAGCAGGTCGCATCCATGGCAGCCAGATATCCTGTGTCAACGACCATGGACTGACCAGCCTGCAGATTGTATTCTACTGCATAGCCGTCAATTTCGATGAAAGCAGTGCCGCTTCCTGAGAGCCTTTGCATGATAAAGCCTTCACCGCCGAAAAAGCCTGCGCTGGCTTTTTTCTGGAAGAAAATAGAGAGCTCTACGCCGGATTCGCTGGCAAGGAATGCCTTCTTCTGTACGACCAGTTCTTTGCCCGGTGCGATTTCAACTGCCTTGATGGAACCAGGAAAGCTGGAGGCAAAAGCGATCTGTCCCGGACCGCCCTGGGCTGTATAACGGTTTTGAAACATCGTTTCTCCGGAAAACATTCTGCCGAGGGCTTTTCCGATACCGCCATTGCTGGTGGTTTCCATCTTCATGTTCTGAGTCATCCAGCTCATGGCACCGCTTTCTGTAATCAGGGTTTCGCCCGCTTCTACGTCACAGATGACGGCAGGAAGGGGTTCGCCGACAATATGATATTGCATGTTTACAATTCTCCTTTCAGGGTGTGTTGTTAAATTTATTGTATCAGACACGGAAACTGGTGTAAAGGTGAAAAATATGTTTTGAAAAGGGGTATAATTATGGTATACTAAATTTACTGATTACAATATTTGGAGGAAACAATTATGACAGAACCTGTTTCAACGAATTTTATTCATAGTATCATAGACAAGGATCTGGAATCACAGAAGAACGGTGACAAGGTATATACCCGTTTTCCGCCGGAGCCAAACGGTTATCTGCACATCGGTCACGCCAAGGCAATCTGCATCAACTTCGGCACTGCGGAGAAGTATGGCGGTATGTGCAATCTCCGGTATGACGATACCAATCCTGTGAAAGAAGATGTAGAATACGTCAGCGCCATTGAGGAAGATATTCGCTGGCTGGGTTTTAAGTGGGACAAACTGCTGTGGGCGTCTAATTACTTTGATAAGATGTACGAAGCGGCAGTGGAGCTGATTAAAAAAGGCAAGGCTTACGTCTGCAGTCTGAACGCCGAACAGATTAAGGAATACCGGGGCACACTGAAAGAGCCGGGCAAGGAAAGCCCTTGCAGAAACCAGAGCGTGGAAGAGAATCTGCAGCGCTTCGAAGAGATGAAAGCCGGCAAGTTTGCTGACGGAGAGCGGGTGCTCCGCGCCAAGATCGACATGGCATCGCCGAATATCAATATGCGGGATCCTGTCATTTACAGAATCGCCCACAATCCACCGCACCACAATACCGGAGACAAATGGTGCATCTATCCGATGTACGATTTTGCCCATCCGATTGAAGACGCAATGGAGGGAATCACCCATTCTCTCTGTTCTTTGGAATTTGAAGATCACAGACC
The DNA here is from genome assembly GCA_947367725.1 of uncultured Eubacterium sp. Classification (GTDB taxonomy): domain Bacteria; phylum Bacillota; class Clostridia; order Peptostreptococcales; family Anaerovoracaceae; genus Senimuribacter. The sequence continues at coordinate 860 of CANBFZ010000076.1, read as the reverse complement.
ACTTTACGAGTGGGTGCTGCGAGAAGTCGGCTGGTGGGAAAATCCGCCGCAGCAGATTGAGTTCGCCAGACTGAATATTACCAACACCGTCATGAGTAAACGTTATCTGCGCGGCTTTGTGGAAGACGGCGTGGTAGACGGCTGGGACGATCCGCGGATGCCGACGCTGGCGGGGATGCGCAGAAGAGGCTACACGCCGGAATCCATTCGCGATTTCTGCGAAAGAGTCGGCGTGGCAAAATCCAACAGTACGGTAGAAATTTCTCTGCTTGAGCACTGCATTCGCGAGGATTTGAAGACCAAAGTGGAGAGCAGAAACGTTATCGAAAATCCGATTAAGGTAGTCATTACTAATTATCCGGAAGACAAGACAGAGATGATTGAGCTGGAAAACAATAAAGAAGTGCCGGAAATGGGTACTCGTGAAATTCCGTTTTCCAGAGAGCTTTATGTGGACGGTGCAGACTTTATGGAAGTGCCGGCGAAGAAGTATTTCAGACTGTTCCCTGGCAACGAGGTCCGTTTCAAGGGCGCGTATTTTATCAAGTGTGAAGAGGTTGTCAAGAATGAGGACGGTTCCATCAGGGAGCTTCGCTGCACTTACGATCCTGCGACCAGAAGCGGCAGCGGCTTTGAAGGACGCAAGGTGAAGGGAACCATTCACTTTGTTGACGCGCGGACAGCGGTGAAAGTGAAGATTCGTAACTACAACTATCTGATGGTGCCAGGCGAAGACGGTGAGAATGTCCTAAATCCAGCGTCCCTTGAGGAAACTTGGGGTTATGCGGAACCGTCTCTGGCAGACGCAGCACCAGGCGAGCGGTTCCAGTTCTTCCGTCACGGCTACTATGTGGCGGACA
>CANBFZ010000075.1 GCA_947367725.1 uncultured Eubacterium sp. | reverse complement strand
ATGAATCACAGCAAAAAGAAGGCTTTGAATCTGAAATGCGCAGATATTATACTCAAAAAGCTGATGATATCGCCATAGCTGACAAAAAACTTATTATTGCAGGGTGTATGCTTGTGAATGCCGGGTTATTTGAGGCTTTACAATTTGCTAATTGCTCTTCAAATAGTCGCAAAGTGCTCGAATTCAGTGCTTATGACGTATATCTGGATATCGTGAAAGAATTTATCAAGCGTGAATAGGCTCGCACCAAATAACAGAGAAAGGACGGCGCACTAATGGCGAATAAAACGAACTGCATAAAAAACGGCAAAGAATACTACAGAACGACTCGAACTGTAGGCTACAAACTGAACAAAGCCGGAAACAAAGAAGCTGTAAAAAAAGAATTTTACGGAAAAAGCAGGAAAGACGCTGAAGCCAAATATGCCGCCTATATGGATCGGCAGAAGCTGGGGCTTGAAGATAAGACACAGTACTTCGGTATTATGGCTGATAACTGGCTCTATGAGTTCTTAGCCAATGACCCGAAGCTGAAAAACAGTTCAAAGGATCTGTATATCAGTACATGGAAAAAATACTTACCGCAAAGCGATTTGTACTATCTGCCGCTTGAAAGTATAACCGCAGGCATGTTACAGCGATTCTATAACGCCTTGAATTGTCCTTCCTCTTCACTGGCAACGATTAACAAGGTTATGAGTCGCTTCTATAAGTATCTCGTCACAGAGGGCTATGCAACCCATGATATCACAGCCTCTCTATCCATACGGAAAGACCCTAGAAACGACGCAGAAGAGATCATTGTATGGACAGATGAAGAATTGCAGACAATCCTAAACAGCTTCTACAAGGCCCAAAGCGGCTTCAGGCTACGCTTTCTCATCGTGCTTGCCGCTAATACTGGCTGCCGAATCAGTGAACTTCTGGGGCTAAAATACAGCGATATTGACGGCGATGCTTTGAAAATATCAAGACAGGTCGCGAAGATATCCAAGTTTTCAAGAACCGAAAAGACAACGCACACACTGGGCATAGATACCCCTAAGTCTACCACATCGTTTAGGACTATCCCGCTGAACGATTTTGTACTTTGGGAATTAGAACTTCATAAGGTCTGGCAGAAGCAAGATATGTTAAAGAACGGATACCGCACCGATTTCATTTTCACGACCGACAGTGGAGAATTTTACGACAAGCGCAATATCGCCCACGCCTGCACCCGGTACTATAAACGCATAGGCGTAGAACCTAAAAAATTCCACACATACCGTCACACCTTCGGCACATTGCTTTGCAAAAAGGGGATTCCGATTCAAACGGCCTCTGCCCTGCTGGGTCACAAAGATATTAACATGACCGCAAAATATTATGTGAATGTGTCTGTCGATGAAAAGCGTGAGGCCGTCAAAGTATTATCGGATATCATGTATGGCTGAAGAGGTTCACCCAAAACTAAGTCGGGAAAAAGTCGGGAAAACTCAAAAAACGCCTCGAAAAATCGTCATAAGAAAACCCTGTGACAGTTGCAATCACAGGGTTTTTGGTATCCCCGGCGGGAATCGAACCCACAACCGTGCTTTAGGAGAGCACTGTTATATCCATTTAACTACGGAGACATGCGAACTTGTGAGCAGGTCGACATACGATTGAAATAACAGTGCATAAATCAGAGCACTGTTCACAAATCGAAACACATCTTATCATACCACTTTTTTTTGAAAAAAACAATGCCTTTTCATTTTAGGGGTTGATAATTATTTGACAATGTAGTAGAATAAATGCAGGATTTGTTAAAAACTAGACAAACTTTTCCAGCTCGCAAGTAGGAACCTATTGCACATGTGCAATCATTCCGCACAGAGAGCCGTCAAGGTACGTTTGTCTGGGAAGGAATTAGGACGATTTATATAGAGGGAGGAACATTATGTACAAAGTATCTTCACTTGCTGAAGAGTATCAAAAGAAGCTGATCACTGCTGATGAAGCCGCAGCGATGGTACACAACAATACCCGAATCCACTTTGGAACCGGCTGCGGTGTGGTCAATGACATTGACGCCGCACTGGCAAAAAGGGCGGATGAGCTAAAGGGGATTGAGGTACTCAGTACTGTGGCACTCAGAAAGGAACCTTTCAAAGTCTATCAGGCGACCCATTCCAATGAGCAGGTCAGATTTGCATCCGCCCATTTTAGTGCATTCGACAGACAAATGAGCAAAGAAGGCAGATGCTGGTACATCCCAATGCTTTTCAACGAACTGCCATATTATTGGGTCAACAACAAGAACGATATCGATATCGCTTTCTTCCAGGTGGCGCCAATGGACAGTCACGGTAACTTTAACCTGGGACCACAGGTTGCTGACATGTGGGGTGTCATCAAGAGCGCAAAGAAAATTATCGTTGAAGTCAACGAAAACATGCCAATTGCCCACGGACACCAAACCCAGTTGAATCTGTACGGGATTGATCACGTCGTAGAAGGCTCCAACACACCACTGGCAGAACTCGGTACGAAACCGGCATCTGAGATTGACAGACAAATCGCGAAACATGTGGTAGCGCTGATCAATAGCCATAGTACCCTGCAGCTCGGTATCGGCAGTCTTCCAAACTGCATCGGACAAATGCTGGCAGATTCTGATGTGCGAAACATCAACGCCCATACCGAAATGTTCGTAGATGCCTATGTGGATCTGTACGACGCCGGAAAACTCACTGGAAACAAACCAGTAGATCGAGGCAAAGCCCTTTACACCTTTGCTGGCGGCACAAAGAAGTTGTACGATTTCATCGACGACAATCCAATCTGCTGCAGCGCACCGGTCAATTACGTCAACAACGTCAACATCATTTCCAGCATTGACAACTTTATTTCCGTCAACAGCTGTATTCAGGTCGACCTTTACGGTCAGGTCTGCTCCGAGTCCGCAGGACACCAGCAAATCAGCGGTACAGGCGGTCAGGTTGACTTTGTCATGGGCGCGTTCCTGTCAAAAGGCGGCAAGAGCTTCATCTGCACGCCGTCGACCAGAACCCTAAAAGACGGAAGCAAAGAATCACTGATTGCACCGATTTTGACACCTGGCGCAATTGTAACAACGCCTAGAACTGCTACAAATTACATTGTTACAGAATACGGCGCTGCCAATCTGAAAGGAAAATCCACATGGGAAAGGGCAGAAATGCTGATCAATATCGCCCATCCTGATTTCAGGGAAGACCTCATCAAGGCAGCCGAAAAAAACGGCATCTGGAAAAACACGAGCAAGTGTACATTCTAATCCAAATATATCTCAATCACGAAAAAACGGGCAGGTTTCTTATGACACAGCCCGTTTTTTCATTTGGTTTCTATCCAGTTAATTTACATCGTTTCTCGAAAGAATTGCCGCTGGCGTCTTCCGCATCGTGTTGAATACCGGAAGCAGCCCAGCAATCAAATTAAAGCCGAACACAATCCCAAAGCTTATCAAAAATACAATGGGATTCATCAAATACTGATCACCCACCATAGGAATCTTTGATACCCCGTTGAGAATATATCCCATGAGCAACATGCCTGGCAACGTAGTCAAGGTCGTTGTGGCAATGATTTCCCCTGTAAACATCTTGTAGATGTCTTTCTTCTTCAGCCCAATGGCGCGGAGCACGCCGACTTCCTTAATCCTGGATAGGAAGGAAGAGCGCAGCATCAGATACATTTCTATCAATGAAATCAGCAGAATGATGCCAGAAACCAGAATGGTCGCCATAACCTGTTTACTAATGCCGTCGATATAGCTAGCTCGATCTGACGCATAGTTATCGGTGACTTTTACATTCTGTGCTGACAGCGCTTCATAAGTTGCCGCCTTGTCTTTTGGCGAGAGCACCAGAGAAGTCTTACTGCTGAGCAAGGCATCTCTCGCGGTGATCTGGCTGACATAAAGCACATCCTCCTGCCGCTTGTCGTTGTAATAGCCGCAGACTGTCAGCTTTTTCCCATTGACTTTCACATCTAATTTTTCCCCGATGGCGGTTTCATATCGATGCATTTCGTGAATCAGCACTTCGCCTTGCTTTTGCGGTGCCTTTCCACCTGTAATTTCTACCGTCTCCGCATCTGCAAGCGCATAGTTGACAAGTCTTGCTTCTGCTTGCGGCATGCCCTCCTCTGCGGTTTCGTCCCCGCCAAGTTCTGCCTGCACAGCAAGAATATCTAAAAACAGCGTCTTTTCTGTGTAAACTGCAGGACTTCCCTGATCGGTAATCCCGACAATCGTAAAATCTCCAAGCCGCGGCAGACTGACTTTTCTGCCCACTAAATCTTCTGGCGAAAGCAGCCCGATCATCTGTGGTATATCCTCAGAAAGTACTTGTTCCGCAGTCAAACGGTCAAGAATTAGTTCCCGATCGTTTGCCGCCATCCTACCGTGCAATAGTTTGTCTTCCACCACCATATTTATATCGGAAAGAGAACCTCGCAGGAATGTGGATGCCCCTTTTGTCTGGTAATAATCATCCAGCGGCAGCGCAAATGACACCATCGAGTCTCCCGGTATCACATAGTCGATGCCCTCCATTTTTTCGTACCGTTGCAGGGTTTCCGGTGTCACCTTTGCCCCTGTCACCGTCAGATAATTCTGGTTCACCCGCACAAATTTGTCATCGACAATATTGGTAATGCCTGCGATATTGCTCACGGCATAGATGGCAAACATAGACGCCAGTATAAATCCCAGCAGCAAAATCTTCTTAATGACAGAATAAGAGAAAATTTTCTTATATCCATCCGTCAGCATGGTCACCGGGTTAAAAATGGAAGTATACTTCGGCTTGAAATTTTCATCCAGCATGGTTCCATAATCAAACTCGTATGCTTCGTAAATATCTTTAGAAATTTTCCGGTAGTGATCGTCCACCAGTTCCACCGCATCTGAACCTGTACCGATGCCAGAAGGCGCTTCGATATAGAGGTTGTTGTTTTTTACTACCACTTTGATTTCCAGTGGCTGATCCTGTGTATCGCTATAAAATCTGACTTTGACCTGATCTAGTGAAAGTTCCTGCTGTACTGGCATATCCTGCAGATAGATTTTATTTTCCAAACGATAATCCAGTTTGCCATCGTGGACATTGTCTCTGTCGCTGACAATTCTGCCGTCTACAATTTCTACAATGCGGGAGGCATAGAACTCTGCAATTTCTCGCTCATGGGTAACCAGAATGACCAGCTTTTCCCTGGAAATGGCTTTGATAATGTTCATGATTTCCAGCGTATTCTTGCTGTCCAGATTGCCTGTCGGTTCATCCGCAATAATAATCTTTGGGTTCTTTACGATGGCGCGCGCAATGCCAACCCGCTGCCGTTCCCCGCCGGAAAGCATCTTTGCCGGACGGTTCCGATACCGATCGATCCCTACCCGCTTCAGAATGTACATCACGCGTTCTTCAATTTCCGTTTTGTTCTTAATGCCCATCATCCGCAGCGGAAGCGCTACATTATCAAACACCGTGTCATCTTCAATCAGGTTATAGTTCTGAAAAATATAGCCGATGCTGGCATTTCTGATTTCATCTGTTTTCCCAGCACGCCTTGCAGTTAGTCGTTCCGTTCCGATATAAATTTCACCACTGTCCACCTTGTCAAGGCCACCGATGGCGTTGAGCAGCGTGGTCTTTCCACAGCCAGAGTTTCCAAGAAATGTTACCAGCCCTTTCTCAGCTAGTTCAATGGAAGTGTGGTCGATGGCTCTGATCTCATTGCTTTTTTTCTTATTAAAATACTTATTTACGTTATTTAACCGAATCATCCCTTACACCTCCTCTTTATATGCATTCATCGCTGTCTTTTTAAAGAGCTGTCTTGCATAACGACTGGCAAGCAGCACTGCCATCAAGCAAAGCACCAGATACAGAATTACCACATCGCCCACTGCTAAAAAGGACACCAAGTGCGTGAGATATTCTGACTGCACCACTTCAAACTTCACAAGAGACAACAGCCCCATGCAGAAGAAAAAGGCAATGTTAAACACAACGAACAGTTCCATTTTCAGCAGACTGCTGCAGTTCCCCTTGCTGGCACCCAGCATGCGTATGGTTGAGAAATAGGTATTTCTTGATTTTAGAATCAGCTTGACAATGAAATAGGTGATGAAGAACAGCACAAGGAGCACTGCTGCCAGCATGATTGCATACATGGTATCTAATATCACAGAAAAGCCGCCCATATAGCTGACATACCCATCATTGACGCAGAAGGTGTGATACCCTGCTTCCTCCAATTTAGCAGCCGTTTCTTTCGTCAGCTTGTAATCTTCTGTTCTGACACTGGACTGGAAATTTTCCTTATCAAAAAGTTTGGCGTAATCCGCCGGATTGACAAAGAGCGATCCACTGATGGTTTCAAAATCATCAAGTCCTAAAAGCGTCTTCAAATTTCCCTGGTTATATACCGCACCCACCTGGAATGTGAATACGTCCTCAAAGTAAAGGCTTTTGTTGGTTAGCTTCAGAGACTTTCCGACGGCGCCATACTGGGCCAGCGCACCGATATCCTCAGAAATATAAATTTCACCTTGGGGCACCGCCTTGTTGATCCGAATTGGCATTATGCCAGCACCGGAATCCCCGCTGAAAATATGCTCTGCAAATTCGATCTCCTGACTGCAATATTGTTCCAGCACGGTCAGACGGATATCCTGCATCATCGTTTCATTAACACATAAATAAGCTTCATAATAGCTACTGGATTCCCCCAGCGCTTCTTCCTGTGCATCGGTCATATAGCCATAACCCACGATTTTCATCTTTTTCTTCAGCACACTGCTGCCGTTATTCTGGTTCAAAGCATCCACGCCGGAGGCTTCCATCACCAGATCAATGACTGCCGCCGCATACCCATCTTTCGGCATGATAAGAATCGCCTCGTCAGAACGCTTCGGCATTCTGCCCTCGATCAGCTGGGACTCCATGATTTCTGCCTCTTCAATCTTTGCAGTGATATAGAAGTCTCCTTTTTCCGCATCATCGGTGACACTGGTCAAAAAATCCAACATTAGGTCATTCTTTACGATTCGCTCCACATTATCAATGGAAGCAATTTTCTCATAGTCCTGTTCCGTCAATTCTGCCCGGTCCGCTCTAGTAAAAAGAATCCGATCTCTTTCCGTGTCCTGGAAAAAGTTGTTATAGCCGCCAGTCTCCATGTCGCCCATATTTTTAAAGGACGTGTACTGACTGATGACGCCCATGCACAAAAAAACAAAGACCGTCAGAAGCAGAAAGAATTTTGCTGGAAGATTAAAAGTGTTGCGCACGCCCAGCCTGGTCATGTTGCCAAAAGAAAGTGCGCCTGCTCTTGCTTCTTCGATGGTCTCAGGTGCAGCTTCCGGTGCCGGCGCCGCAGCCCCAATCTGTTTATCCTCCGCCACGCGCCCGTCGTGCATGGCGATTTTTCTCGTCACATAAGGTTCTACCTGTTCATAGTTATGGGTTACGATTATAATCAACTTATCCTCAGAGAGCTGATGCAGCAATTCGATGATTTCCGCTGCAGATTTACTGTCGAGATTTCCCGTCGGTTCGTCCGCCACAATGATTGGGGTTTCCTTCGCCAGCGCTCTTGCAATGGCAACGCGCTGCTTTTGTCCGCCGGAAAGTTTTGACGCCTTTGTATGCAGATATGGCGTCAGCCCTACCTTTTCCACAATACTCGACACTTTCTCTGCAATGACTGCTTTCTCATAGCCGCTCATCAGCAATACCAGTTCTACATTCTGATAGACCGTGTAGCTGTTAATCAGATGAAAGGTTTGGAAAATATTACCGATATATTTCTTTCGGTATGCTTCTAAGTCCTCTTTGGAAAACCCACTGGTGGGCTGACCCATGATATACATTTCGCCCTCTTCAAAGGAATCCAGTCCGGAAATTACATTGAGTAGCGTCGATTTACCGCTGCCGCTCTCACCGGTGATGGCCACAAATTCAC
>CANBFZ010000074.1 GCA_947367725.1 uncultured Eubacterium sp. | reverse complement strand
ATCCTGTTTCCCAATGAACCAAAATTCTAAAGAGGATATGGAGCATCGTCTCCATATCCTTTTCTTTTCTCTTATGACCTAAAGGAGGTACTGACATGGATCCCAGAAATCAAAAATTGTCCGAAATGATCGTAAACTATTCTACCAATGTGCAAAAAGGTGAAAAGGTGCTCATTGAATACGAAAACGAAGTCTGCATTCCGCTTGTGAAACAGCTGATTGCCGATGTATACAAAGCAGGCGGCCTGCCTTACGTCAACATCCGTGAGTCCGCGATTATCCGCGCCCTCTGCATGGGATGCACAGAAGAACAACTTGCATACCAGACCGACTACCTGCTCTATCAGGGACGGGAAATGGATGTATATATCGGCGTTAGAGCCTTCAACAACGTATCCGAAATGGCTGACGTGCCAGCAGATAAAATGAACCTGTATTTCCGCGTCAACAGCCCGACCAGAGAACAACTGGTCAACGATACCAAATGGTCGGTGATGAAATATCCCAACGCAGCGATGGCGCAGCTTGCCAGCATGAGCGAAGACGCGTTCACAGACTTTTACTACGATGTCTGCACCATGGATTACGCAAAAATGAGCAAAGCCATGGATCCGCTGGTGAAGCTGATGGAAAAGACTGATCAGGTACATATCGTAGGTCCAGGCACTGACCTTACCTTCTCTATCAAGGACATTCCAGTCATCAAATGCGACGGCAAAATCAATATTCCAGACGGTGAAATCTACACCTCCCCTGTCAGAGATTCTGTTAACGGCGTGATTACCTATAACACACCGTCCCAAGAACAGGGATACACCTATGAAAATATTCGCTTTGAAGTCAAAGACGGAAAAATTATCGATGCGACCTGCAACGATAACAAACGAATCAACGAGCTGCTGGATACCGACGAAGGCGCTCGCTACTTCGGCGAATTCGCCATCGGCGTACATCCGTACATTCTCCATCCGATGAAAGATACCCTCTTCGACGAGAAAATCTGCGGCAGCTTCCACCTGACGCCAGGCAGAGCTTACGAAAACGCTTATAACGGCAACAATTCCGCCGTGCATTGGGATCTAACCCTGATTCAGCGTCCAGAATACGGCGGCGGAGAAATGTGGTTTGATGACGTGCTGGTCAGAAAAGACGGTCTGTTTGTCCTGCCAGAACTGCTTCCACTGAACCCGGAAAACCTAAAATAAATAGGAGTCTTTTCATATGAAACAGGAAATCACACGGCTTCGTGCTGCCATGAAAGCCCGCGGTCTGGACGGCTATCTAGTGCCAACCACCGACTTTCACGGCTCCGAATACGTCAACGATTATTTTAAATGCAGACAATACCTGTCTGGCTTCACCGGCTCCAACGGCACGCTGCTGATTACAGAAGACGATGCCAGACTGTGGACCGACAGCCGCTATTTTATCCAGGCAGCAAAGCAGCTTGCAGGCACCGGTATCTCCATGATGCAATGCCAGCAGCCGGGCGTTCCGGAAATCGAAGACTATCTGCCTACCATCGCGGGAGAAGGTTTTAAACTAGGCTTTGACGGGCGCATTGTCAGCTTCCAAAACGGCGAAAAGTACGCTGCCAGCTGTGAAGTGATCTACGATTTGGACTTGGTAGACGAAATCTGGGACGACCGCCCTGCCATCAAAGCGTCTAAAATCTACACCCTGCCTGACGCTGTCACTGGTGAAACGGCAGATTCCAAGCTTTCTCGCGTGCAGGCTGCACTGGCTGCGGAAGGGATGGATTACCATCTGCTTACCAGCCTTGAGGACATCGCATGGCTTTTTAACCTGCGGGGAGACGATGTTGCCGATACACCGGTATTCTTCGCCTTTGCGCTGCTTACGCCAAAAGACGCCCGTCTTTACATTCTGGACGAAACCTTTGATCCGGCGCTGGTACCTGCAGGTGTTACCGTTCTTCCTTACTTGCAAATATTTGAAGATTTAAAGACCCTTTCCAGGGGCAAGTGTCTATTGAACAAGCGGCTTGTCAGCTATGCGCTGATGTTATCCATTCCGGAAACCGTAGAAGTAATCCACGGCGCAGGACCGATTGAACTGATGAAAGCCATCAAAAATCCGTCAGAAATCGCGGCAACCAAATTCGCGCATATCCAGGACGGTGCCGCCATGGTAAATTTCATCTATTGGTTAAAGAAAAACGTCGGTAAAATGGAAATCACCGAGGTTTCTGCCAGTGAATACCTGAAGCAATGCCGGTTTGACCAAAAAGGTCTCATCGAACTCAGCTTTGAAACCATGGCAGGTTATGGCATCAACGCCGCCAGCATCCACTACGATACAACGCTGGGACACCCTTGCTATCTAAAAGAAGAAGGATTCCTGCTGGTGGATTCCGGCGGACAGTACATCGACGGCGGTACGACGGATATCACCAGAACCATTTCTCTGGGTGCTTTAACCCGGGAAATGCAGACACACTACACCCTGGTACTGCAGGCCTATCTGGCGCTGGAACACGCCCAGTTTACCGCGGAAACCACAGGACGTGAGCTAGATCAGCTTCCGCGCGAAAAGGTAAAGGCAGCGGGTCCTTGCTATCAGTACGATACCGGTCACGGTGTCGGACACATTCTCAGCGTTCATGAGGGTCCCCGCATGATTGGACCGACTGACAATCACATTCTACCGGGCATGATTACCAGCAACGAACCGGGCATCTACATCGAAGGCAGCCACGGTGTACGCATCGAAAGCGAACTGCTCTGCGTAGAAAATCCGGACGGCAGCCGCAACTTCGAATGCATCACCATGTGCCCGCTGGACAGAGCCGCCATCCTGCCGGAACTTCTCACAGAGGAAGAACTGACATGGGTCAACACTTATCACAAAGAAGTGTATCAGAAGCTGGCGCCGCTGCTTTCTGAAGAGGTAAAATGCTGGCTGGCAGAAGAAACAAAAGAAATGACCAGATAGTGGCTCTTCGCTTTAAAACAGGCTGCGCACCCCTATGCAGATGGAACCATACCCTTTATTGCAGCAAAACAAACATTGCCGGACCAACATCGGTTTTTGTTGGTGCGGCAGTGTTTTTCTAATATTTATATTTTCTTCTTGCCCGCCTATAAATTGGATACCAGCAGCGCTCCTTCTCGGAACACGTACTTCGGCAGATTTTTCATGGCGCTCATATCTTCGTCAGGATTTCCGCTGAATACTGCAAGATCCGCATACTTACCAACCTTAATCGTGCCGCGCAGATGATCTTCTCCAACAAATTTCGCGCTGTTTATGGTCGCTTCTTTCAGGCTTTCAATATTGGACTGCCCCACCTCATTTCTTGCGGCAAACTCAAGACCCGGGAACCGTTCAAACATCTGCCTATCTAAATCTGTACCCCAGCCGACAAGAATCCCCGCTGATGTATTTTCCATCCACCACAACATCCGCCATCTGGCGGTCAAAGCCTTCGGTCAATTCCGGAATCAGTCTGCAGTTTTTGATCACAAACATTCTAAATTCCCTTGTAAGTGGAATTATCTTGTTATAAAATAACTTGTAGGTGGAATTCTACAGTGATTTAAATTTCCCTTTCAAACAGATTTTTAAATCCCCGTAAAATCATCATTTATTCTCCCAATTGTGGAATGATCCACCAGATCATACATCTAAAAAATTGAAAGAGGCTGTTATGCATCCGAAAGAAACGATCAATCAAACCGTTGGCGCACGCATCTGTTACTACAGAAAAGCCAGAGGCATTACCATTGTGGAGCTGGCAAAACGTATGCACATCAGCAAATCTGCCATCTCCAAATAGGAATGTGGGCAAGTTGCTATCACCTTAGAGCAGATTATTTCCATTGCGTTCAAATGGCTGCTCTCACGGCAGAAAATAAAGAATCCGGAAAAAATCAAAGAACTCCTTGCCTTTTCTGCAAGCGATATCAAGAGAATGCGGAGTACCAACGCTTTTTCCGTCGATTTTAAAGATAAAAGGCTAGATTAAACATTCCCCGTCGTAAAATCCATTTCCGGCACAAAAATACGCTCTTCCCGGCAGCAAGTTTTTACTTCTACTACTTGCCCGCCTGGGCACTTTGGCTGTCTGGCAGAAATTAAAGCAAATGCGGAGGTAAACTAAAATGGATGTACAATATATTTGTTCTAATTGCGGCAAGGTGCAGCCGGTTACGACCCATGCCCCAAAATGCAACTGCGACGGACTATGGAAACTGCAGTTTGCGCCGCCTGCTTTCGACCTGCAGTTGGTCGATCAAAATCAATGGAATATTTTCCGCTACCGGGCATTTATGCCCCTTGCAGACGATACCTGGAAATCCGTTACGATGGGAGAAGGTCTAACACCTATCATAAACTTTGATGAAGACCTGATGCTGAAAATGGACTACTTCATGCCAACCCTTTCTTTCAAAGACCGCGGCGCGGCAGTCCTGGCGGCACACATGGGCGCAATCGGCGTCAAATCTGTTGTACAGGACTCCAGCGGAAATGCAGGAAATAGCGTCGCCGCCTACTGCGGCAGAATTGGTATGGCCTGCGATATCTTTGTACCGGAAGGAACATCACCGGGAAAAATCGACATGATTCGCGCCCACGGCGCGGAGGTGCACATCATCCCTGGCTCACGCGACCATTGCGCAGACGTATGCAGGGCAGAAGTTACAAAGCCAGGCAGGTATTACGCCAACCACGTCTACAACCCCTTCTTCTACGAAGGTACCAAGACCTATATTTACGAGATTTATGAACAGCTGGGCAGAATCCCGCAGCATATTTTCGTACCCCTTGGCAACGGCACGCTGTTTCTCGGCGTGATATTGGGACTGGAACATCTGCTGACCAGCGGCGCCATCAAAGCCATGCCGAAAATCATCGCAATCCAAAGCGCGCACTGCGCCCCTTTCGCAGCCGCAAAAGAAAAAGGCCTGCACGAACCTGCCCAGGTGGAAATAAAGCCGACCCTTGCGGAAGGCATCGCCATCGGCAAGCCTATGCGGGGTGCGGAAATTCTAGAAAAAATCTATCAATACGATATAGATATTGTGGAAATTCCTGAAGAAATGATTCTGCCTGCCAGAGCAGCTTTAGCCAAAAAAGGCATCTACTGTGAACATACCACTTCTGGCAATTACGCGGCTTACCTGAAATACTGCCAGCTTCACGGCAAAACCCCAGACAGTCTGGTTACGATGTGCGGCGCCGGACTGAAGTCTGACCACTGACCAAGGAGGAATACGATGAAACACATCAGCAAAGAACACATTTCTTTTGTCTTCGACCCTGCTCTGCCCCCTGCAGAGAAAATCGCATCCGGCGAAATCGTCCAGTTTGACACAAAGGACTGCTACGACGAGCAAATCGATACAGATGGGAAGGATTTTACCTTTTTAGACATGACACGAAACAATCCAGTGACCGGTCCGTTATATGTGGAAGATGCCGCCCCTGGCGATGTGCTCAAGGTGGAAATTCTTGCAATTGAACCGGAAGACACCGGCGTCATGTGCGTGCGCAAAAGGCTCGTGGTATACCAGGTAGAAGGCTGCCACTGCCGGCGTTTTCCTATTATAGACGGCGTAATTTCTTTCGACAACTATGCCAAAATTCCGGTAAAACCCATGATCGGCGTCATCGGCACCTGTCCCGAGACAACGCAGCATACCCAGTCACTCTGACGCGCAGACCGCCATGCTGCTGTCTCTGGTCGGAAACCTTAGAATCAGCCAAATTGTTAATCCTAAAAAAGGCTGTATCATGGAATTTCCGAAAAAATTTTTAACAACTACGCCTACGACATAGAAATAAGGCAGCCCTTTCCCATTAAAAAGTGAGAAAAGGCTACCTTACGTTTATACCGTATTCCGTATTCCTTATTCCTTATTCGTTATTCGTTTGCTGATTTCGCGTAGTTTGCCAGCACAAATTCCTGCACACGGTTTACCCCGTCGACTACCGCTTTCGATGAGATCGTCGCCTTAGAAACTGCGTCAATCGGAGAACCTTTTGCGGTATCTCCCGCCATGACTACTGGAAGATATCTGCCAGTAAACTGTCCTTTAAAAGCGTCTGTCGCGATTTTTTCACCCAGATACTCTGTCTCTTTCTGGCTCAAAACATCCACGCCGCATACCAGCGTCCCGTCAGCAGAAATGGTGACAGCCAGTTCGATAGGGCTTTCTGCATTATAGCCTACTGTGGTGCATTTGACAACATAGGCGACCAATGTACCCGCCGCGTCATATGCTTCCTCGACCGATGTTACTTGATAGTCGGAAGCATCGGTGCCTGCAATGTCAATTTCCTGCGTAGACGTAACCGTAAACGCTACTTCCACAGGTTCTGTAAATTTCTTGTTTGCACTTCCATAAATTGCTTCCGAACCGAAAACCACCGCTGCTGAAATCGCAATCATAACGACCAGCGAAATGATCCAACTGGATGATTTCGGATTAAAATGTGCATTTTGCTTCATTTGATTACTCCTCATTTTTGATATATGCTTCAAAGCCCGCGCTATAGGTTCGGTGATAATCTTTATCCACCCAGACTGCCTCTACACCGTCCATGGAATCAATCAGGGCTTTCCCCTCTTCCACCGGCATATTGAACAGCGCTGTAGATAATGCATCACCCTGTGCAGAATCCGCGCAAAGTACGGATACACTGGCCACATATTCCGCTGGCATCAGCGTCTTTGGATCAATAATGTGGCAGTACTTGGTTCCGTCAACCGTATAATACCGTTGATAATCTCCACTGGTCACTACAGACAGATCTGTCAGTGACAGACTTACCAAATTTTCAGCAGCATCCGGGTCAGGGTTTTCTATCGCAATATTCCAAAGGGTTTTTCCATCATCGTTTTTATATCCAAATGTAACGACGTTGCCACCGATGCTGATTGCTGCCGATGACCACAGATGCGCCTGCGCCCACCCACAGACTTCTCGTACTGCAAAACCTTTGGCTACCGCACCTACATCAAGCTGCAGAGCAGGATCTTTAAAGTAAACAGTAGATGCTTCTCGATCAATCACCAAATCGTCAAAATCTGTATGTTGCGCTGCGTCCTCCAAATCCTTCCTGTCAGGGATATACGCTTTGTCCGGATTGTTTGCAGAATAAAGCCTGCTGTCATGCCAGAGAGAAAGCACTGTGCCGAAACAAATATTTGTGTTACCTTTGCTCAGCGTATAGACTTCCCTGCAGTATTCCAAAAGAGCAATGATCTTTTGGTCGACCTTTACAGGACCGTCTTTTGCACGCTGATTGACAACGGCAAGATTCACCATACCTTCGTAAGTATTGTAAATATCATACAGCTTGTTATAGACTTCTAGCTTCTGGTGGAAACTTTCCATGTGCGCATCAAAGGCCTCCTGGCTCTCATCATACGCAATGACAGTTGACGCAGTGTCAAATAAATCAATAAAGCTGGACGAAAACCGTTCCTTTTCTGTCGAAGATAGATTGCCGCATCCGGCGCAGCATACGATACAAGTGATCAATAATAAAATTCGTTTCTTTTTCATAGTCTACTATGGAAAAGAGAGCAAAGAAGCCCTTGCTCTCTTTTTTTCATCAGGAAATACTTAGTGCGCCATTGCAGCTTCAATTGCCGCAACGATTGCAGAAACTACGATTGTGCAGCCTGCTTTCAGGTCTTCATCAGAAGGATATCCTTCGCCGTCAACCGCACCTTTGATTTCGTCTACAGTTTTGCCTTTTGCCCATGCTTCATACGCAGCAGCCTGTTCATACCATTCTTTTTCGATTGGGGAAGCGCCCTTCATCTTGTAGTCTTCCTTCAGTTCTTTCTTGGTTGCATAGCTGCCGTTTTCTACTTTGAACTTACCGCCATCCAGTGCGCATTTTGCCTGAGAAGCATCGATGAGACAGGATGTAATTTTGCCATCTGCATCTACTGTAACAGCCGCATAAGCAGCGTCATACTGCAGATTTTCTTCATTGCTCTGATAGGACTTTTCTGCAGTAACTGCCAGTTTCAG
>CANBFZ010000073.1 GCA_947367725.1 uncultured Eubacterium sp. | reverse complement strand
GTGGGGATGTAGCATATTTAACCAAAAAGGCAAGAAAGATGCTGGATGCGGCAGGGCTTACAGACTGTACCATTACAGTGTCCAATTCTCTGGATGAATATATTATCCGGGATGTTATTATGGAGGGCGCGCAGATTGATTCCTTCGGTGTGGGCGAACGGCTCATTACTGCCAAGTCTGAGCCAGTATTCGGCGGCGTCTATAAGCTGGCGGCACTGGAACAAGATGGGGAGATTATTCCAAAGATCAAAATCTCTGAAAATGTAGAGAAGATTACCAACCCTGGATTTAAAACGTTATACAGACTGTTTGATAAAGAGACCGGCAAAGCCCTTGCCGATGTGATGACGGTCGACGGAGAAGAGATTCCAGAGATAGACGGATATGAGATTTTCGATCCGAACGCAGTTTGGAAGAAAAAGAAATTATATCATTTCACCGTGAAAAATTTACGGGTGCAGCTCTTTGACAAGGGCAAATGCGTGTATGAAAGTCCATCTATAGAAGAGATTAGAGCATACTGTGCAGAGCAGATCGACACGCTCTGGGGTGAAACACTACGTTTTGAAAATCCACAGACTTATTATGTGGATTTGTCTCAAAATCTGTGGAATATGAAGAACCAGCTGTTGGAAGACCATGCGGTCAGATAGCAGTATTGGCAGAAAACTGATTTTTTTAGAAGACCGGCATATTTTTGCTGGTCTTTTTGTATCTTTGATAGTAAAATAAATAAAAGTGAGCGTTACAGCAGAAAGGATTTTTTATGCAGCATTTTATTGTTTTTTTCTATATATTTACCATTCTCATCGGGGCTTCGGCGTTGACGATTCAGTGGCTTGCCGGGAAAGGCGACATAGAGAAGAACTATCTGGCGATGAAACCTTTTGTCATTATGCTTTTGTTTATGAATCTGTATGATCTGTTTATCTACTACTGTGATAATATTATTGTTATCGACACGTACTTTTTAATCAGTTTTGGTGACTGTCTGATTGCGGTGCTGGTACTGCTCTGGCTCCGTGTTACAAACAGCATCAGTGGCGTTCAGGAAGAAAGTAAAAGCATTCAGATTGCCAAAAAATACGTGTTTTTCTATGGGATTGTTTGGTTGGTTGCAGTGATTTTGTTCAGAGAACTTTACTGGATCCGACTGGTCATCGATGTGCCTTTGATTGGGCTTCTGGTCGGCGGCAGTATCTGCAGCATTCGCAGGAGTATCGAGAAAACAGAACCGAAGCGGTTTATTGCCTACAAGATGGTGATTGCATTTTTTATGACAGTGAATTATGTCAGTTACTTTATCAGTGAAAGCGGATGGATGGATCGCGCTGCGATCTCGGTGATGAACATTACCGTTTACTACTGGTTGGTGATCAATCTTGCCAATATGATCCTGCTATATAAGCGGGATTTTCGCAGCTCTTATACGGCAGAAACACCTGCAGTGCTGGATTTGTCTGAGGCCCTTGCCAACGTGCAGGTAAAGTACGAACTCACCAGACGTGAACTTGAGATTTTGGAAGAAGTTTATAGTGGTAAGACCAATACGCAGATTGCAGAAACGTTGTTTATCTCTGAGAGTACAGTGAAGGCACACATTTACAATTTGTTTCGCAAACTGGGTGTGAAAAGCAGAGTGGAAGCGGTTTGTATTGTGAGAGAAGAAAAGGAATCTGGAAAAGTATAGCATTTCGCCAAGAGAACATAAAACAGCGGCTGCATGCGGGAAACGAATTTCGTTTTTCTCATGCAGCCGCTGTTTGTGTTTAGATGAGTGGTGCTGGTTTACATTTTTCCTGATGCGTTGAGCATATCTCTGATTTTGTGTTGTACCATTCTGGTGATGGCGTCTCTGCCTGGTCCCAGATACTTTCTTGGATCGAATTCACCTGGGTTTTCAGCCAGCACTCTTCTGATTTCGGCAGTCATGGCTAGACGCAGGTCTGTGTCGACATTGACTTTGCAGATGCCGTACTTGACTGCTTCGTGAATCATCTCTTCCGGTACGCCCTGAGCGCCAGGGATTTCTCCGCCGTACTGGTTGCATCTGTCGACAAACTCTTTCAATACAGAAGAGGCACCGTGGAGCACCAGCGGGGTATTTGGAATCAATGTATGAATTTTTTTCAGTCTTTCGTAGTCTAAATAAGGTTCTCCTTTAAACTTGTAAGCGCCGTGGCTGGTGCCGATGGCAATCGCCAGGGAGTCTACGCCAGTTTTTTCTACAAATTCCGCCGCTTCGTCTGGATCTGTAAAGGTGGCAGAACGAGCGTCTACCTTAATATTGTCTTCTACGCCTGCTAATTTTCCCAGCTCTGCCTCCACAGAAACACCGTGGGCGTGGGCGTATTCTACGACCTGCTTAGTCAGGGCGATATTTTCTGCAAGGGGATACTTGGAACCGTCGATCATCACCGAAGTAAATCCGTCGTCTACGCATTTTTTGCAGATTTCAAAATCTTCGCCGTGATCCAGATGCAGTGCCACATCGACACCGGTATCTTCGATGGCAGCCTCCACCAGTCTGGTCAGGTAAGCAGGTCTTGCATATTTTCTTGCACCTGCGGAAACCTGCAGAATCAGCGGCGCCTTTTCAATCTGCGCCGCTGCGACGATGCCCTGAATAATTTCCATATTATTTACATTGAATGCGCCGATTGCGTAATCACTGTTGATTGCTTTTGCGAACATTTCTTTCGTTGTAACTAAAGCCATATCATACCTCCTCCAACATGTATATGTCTATTATACACTAAAGCGGTATTTTTTCAACGATTTCCATCATTTTTTTCATGTCGGGAAGGGATGCGCCTGCGCCGACCTGCGCCAGGCTTCCCAGCTTTTCAATGGTATGTATCATGGAGTGGGCGTTATCCAGCATGGATTCCAGTTCCAAGGTGTTCAGCACTGGCGGACGCAGACCGGCGCCGCCGTTTTTGTTTTTCAGAAGTAATAAGACCACCAGAATGGGGATCGGGTTCTTTGCCATATTGTCACCTCCGTAATTTCTATATCATATTATGAAATACCGGCGCATTTTGTGCATATAGTGTAATGGAAAGGATGTGTGTTCATGCAATTAGACGATAAGATCATTCAGAATCTGGCAGGACAGCTGGGACTTTCTGCCGATAAAAAAAGTACGGTGGCAAAAGTCAAATCCTACGAGCAGAAAAGCGATGCGGAAATCGTATCGGAGATTATGAAAATCAAAGATAAACTGACTGCGGCCAACGTACCTTATGAAAAGCAGCTGGCAGCAGTACAGAGTTTGATGCCAATGATGAATCAAGAACAAAAAGCCCGATTGACGAAAATCATCGAGCTTTTAAAAAAGTAGTACGAAACAAAAGACTGCTTGATGCAGCGGTTACTCTGTAACCATTCTGGCGATGTCAGTACGGGTACTGCCGGCAGAGAACGTAAAGGTGGTTGCCTTAATGTGCTCCGGTTTGTACCCGGCGTCATCGCAGATCTGCTGAAACTGTGCGTAGGACTCGAACAGGTCTGCATCGATGAGGCTCTGCACAGCAGCAGTCGCACTGCCGCCTTGTACGGTGACTGTAACGTTTCTGGTTAAAGCACCGCCGGTCCAGAGTGCGCCGGCAGGCGCTGCAGGTTCTTCGCCGTCAACGGCTTCTGGCTCTGTGGTATTGATGGTGCCGGTTTCCTCTGCCAAGGTTTTGGGATAATCCATGATGACGTCCATGCGCCAAATGATGAGCAGGGCGGCTATCACTAATATTGCAAGTGCAATGATAATATCATTCTTGTCGTAGAAAAAATCTTTTAGGTTTTTCATAAAAGTTCCCCTTTCGTCTTTTTTCGTCATATATAATTTAACATACTTTTCCCAAAAGGACAAATACATTTTGCTTTAAAGTGCGGGATGTTGTATAATAAAGGGTATGATTAAGGTTGAAATCGGAAAAAACGAACAGGAACAGCGATTGGACAAGTTCCTTAGGAAATATCTGGAAAAGGCGCCGTTGCGTTTTATATATAAAACCATTCGCAAAGATGTGAAGGTGAATGGCAAGCGTGCCAAAGAAAACACCATACTGCATCTGGGCGATGAAGTGACCCTCTATGTAAGTGATGCGGATTTGGCAGCATTTCGCAGAGAACGGAAGCCAGGCGGCACCAAACGGCAGTTTTCTATTGCATATGAGGACGAACTGATTGTAGCGGCAGTCAAACCCTTTGGTCTTTTGACCCATGGAGACGGCAGTGAGAAAAAGAATCATCTGGCAAACCAAGTGGTGGATTATCTCATTGAAAAAGGAGACTACCAGCCGCGGTTGGAACGGAGTTTTACACCGGCGCCAGTGAACCGGCTGGACAGAAATACCACCGGACTTGTGCTGTTTGGCAAGAGCGGACCTGCGCTGCAGGCGCTGAATCAGATGATTCGAGAGAGAGACAAAATCCGCAAGTTTTATCTGACCATCGTCAGCGGCAGAATGACAGAACCGCTGCATTTAAAAGACAAGATGACGAAGGATGCCGCATCCAACCGTGTCACTGTGGTTTCACAGACCGAAGCAGGTCGGGAGATGGAAACCATTGCAAAGCCAATCTGTTTTGGCAGATACGGCGGCAGAGATTATACGCTGGCAGAGGTCGAAATTTTGACTGGCAGAACCCATCAGATCAGAGCCCATCTGGCAAAAGCGGGGTATCCGATTATCGGTGACGCCAAATACGGGATGCCGCAGGTCAATGCCGCAGTGAAACATGCGTTTGGCATCACGAACCAGCTGCTGCACGCGTACAGGCTGTGCTTTGGAGATGTGACAGGAACGCTTTCGACACTTTGCAATCTGACTGTGACAGCAGAGCTGCCTGCGGATTTTGCAAGAATAAAAGCAAAGATTTTTGAACAAGATGAATAGAGGGGAACAAGAGAAAATGAAAGAATGGATCAAGGATATCTTATTTGCAGTGGTGATCGCACTGATTGTCATACAGTTTATTAAACCAACGATTGTGAAACAGAGTTCCATGGAGCCGAACTTTTATGAAAATGACTATCTCTTTGTCAGCAAACAGTCTTATCGTCTCTTTGGAGAGCCTGCAAGAGGTGACGTCGTCGTGGTGCACTCTGATTTGGTGCAGGAAAATGGCGAAGAAAAGATGCTGATTAAGCGAATCATCGGTCTGCCGGGAGAAACCATTGATATCGTAGACGGACAGGTATATATTGACGATCAGCTGCTGGAAGAGAACTACACGAAAGAAGGTTTTACGACCGGAGAGGTAAAACGGCTGGTTGTCCCTGCAGGGCAGGTGTTCTGCATGGGAGATAATCGACGCGTCAGTGTTGACAGCAGAGATGACAGTGTAGGATGCATCAAGGTAGAAGATATCATCGGAAAAGTTGTTTTAAGAGTGTATCCGTTCGGCGAGTTCGGGCTGATTGAGAATCCGTACGAGGAATAAACAAGGCAGGACAGAGCAATGAGAAAAACAAGAAAACAGCGCAGAAAAGAGCGAGTCAGAGAAAATCGGATTGACTGGCTGAAATCCTTCTTATCAGCAGGGGCGGCAGCGTTTATCGTCATTCAGTTTGTCATCCCGACTGCAGTGTATGGAAGGTCGATGGAACCGGGCTTTACTCATCAGGATTATCTGCTGATTCACAAGCAGGCCTATGCTGGAGATAGAGAACCTTCTAGAGGGGACGTCATCGTGTTTCAGTCCAGACTCAGAGATGAAAATCGGGGCGGTTTGAAAAAGCTGATTAAACGTGTAGTCGGCGTGCCTGGCGATGTGATCACGGTTACAGGCGGCAAAGTGTACATAAACGGAGAAGAACTGAAAGAACGCTATGTCAAAGACGGTGTGACCAACGGCGATGTAGGACCTGTAGTTGTACCGGAAGAAAATTATTTCTGCATGGGTGACAACAGACTGCACAGCACGGACAGCCGGTTTTTGGAAGTCGGTTTTGTGGAGAAAGACAAGATTGTCGGAAAGGTGGTATTCAGAGTTTTTCCGTTTCATAAATTCGGAATGATTGGGAGTACACAATAAATGAAAAAAGCCTTCGTCTTTTTGTTTGCCGCCGTTTTGGGCGTATCTGCAGGTCTTCTGCTGTCTATGTGTTTTCAGATTACAGAAGTGACCGATCACGGCATGCTGCCGTCTTATGAGGAGGGGCAGCATGTGCTTGTGCGCAAGCAAGCATTTTCAGGGGATGCAGAATTTCAGTCCGGTGATGTGGTGCTGATCGAAAACTGGGTGTATACGGCCTCTGGAGAGGGCAGCGTCAGCTTGAAACGAGTCGTCGGTACAGCAGGGGATACAGTAATGATTACCAGCGGGCTGGTCTATGTCAATGGCAAAGTCCTTGCGGAACCCTATGTATTTACGCAGGGTATCAGCGGGGAAATGGACGAAGTAGAAGTCCCCGAAGGGACGGTTTTTGTACTGGGCGATAATCGAGCCGCCAGTACTGACAGCCGCAATGAAACGGTGGGGATGGTAGATGAGGAGAAGTTACTGGGAAAGGTGATTTTTACATGGTAAAGAGACAGAAAAAGATGGTGGCGAACAACAAAAAAGCACGCCACGATTATTTTATAGAGGAAGTGTATGAGGCAGGCATTGTGTTGACGGGCACAGAGATCAAGTCGATCCGGGCAGGCAAAGTCAGCATCAAGGAAAGCTATGCCAAAATCGAAAGAGGCGAAATGGTGGTGTACGGGATGAACATCAGTCCCTATGAACAGGGAAATCGTTTCAATACGGAACCGCTGCGTCCGAAAAAACTCCTCTTACATAAGCAGGAAATCAGAAAGCTGATCGGTTACACCACGCTGAAAGGGTTGACACTGATCCCGTTAAACCTGTATATCAACGAAGATGGACGGGCGAAGATGGAACTTGCTGTCGCACGAGGGAAGAAAAATTACGATAAGCGGGATGATATGGCAAAGAAAGATGCAGCGCGTAAAATCGACCATGCGATGAAACAGAGGTGGTAACTGTGCCAAGCTTTACCAAACAGGCGATAAAAGCCTCTTTTCTGAAATTGCTGAGCGAAAGACCGCTGCATAAGATCAGCGTGCGCAGTATTGTAGAGGATTGCGGAATTAACCGAAATTCATTTTATTATCACTTTCAGGATATTCCGGCGCTGATGGATGAGATTATGGTGGAACTTGCAGACGCGCTGGTAAAGAAATATCCGGAAATCGATTCTTTAGAGGACTGCATCAACGAAGCCTTTGATTTTGCGCTGGCAAACAAGAAAGCAGTATTACATATTTTTCATTCCATGAATCGGGAACAGTTCGAAAAAGTGTTGCTGGATGCCTGTGCGTATGTGGTGAGAACGTATTTGGATACGGTGTTTGGAGACAGCAAAGTCAGCGCGGCGGACAGAGAGATTGCGATCCGTTTTTTTAAATTTGAATTGTTCGGTGCGGCAATCCAGTGGCTCACAGAAGGCTTGCCAGAAGATGCCATGGGAGAGATTCATCATTTGATGCGTTTGTGTCACGGCTTATCCGATGAAATGCTCACTAGATGTGCAGCGGGTACCTGATTGCAGCAGATAAAACCATATCGTTAGTCAAATAAGACCCCATTGCCTAGTTTTTAGGCAGGGGTTTTTCTTTTGTCTGTTTTTCTGCTGCAAAAGCTGTGCTAGAATAGAGCCTATGTTTGGGAAAGAAAAAAGGAGGTAGGAAGAGAAATGCGTTTCTCACAGGCGGTGGTAAAACACCGGATATTGATTTTAACCGTGGCAGTGCTTTTGATGATTCCCTCCCTGTTTGGGATGCTGGGAACTAGGATCAACTACGATATGCTAGATTATTTACCGGAGGATATGGATACGGTAAAGGGACAAGAGGCGCTGCTGAAAGATTTTGGAAAGGGCGCGTTTTCTTTGATTGTGGTAGAAGATATGGAAGACAAAGAGGTCGCAGTCCTTTGTAAAAAACTGGAACAGGTAGATCACGTGGAAAGCGTGCTCTGGTATTCCACGCTTGCGGATGTATC
>CANBFZ010000072.1 GCA_947367725.1 uncultured Eubacterium sp. | reverse complement strand
TTAAAACTAAAATGGTAAAAATGCAGAACCGAGTTCTGCAAATCCATAAAAAATGACATGAAATGCAGAACTTTTTAGATAAAATCATGGTCACCGATGCAAAAAGTTCTGCAAATCAAGTTCTAAAAACCAAAAATGCAGAACTTTTTCTTGCTCCATGCGCAATATCCAGTGAAAAGTTCTGCATTTTGAAGCTAAAATGGCAAAAATGCAGAACCAGCGGTTCTATCCATTTTTCAGCGGCAGTACCCCACATAAAAAACCATCGCTGCGCGTCTAATGAAAAATTCCGGATGACCCTAAGATAATCCGGAACAAAATTTGTTACAATATAAATGCAGACTACTCCACATCAATGCGTGACGCCAGCCATGTTGCGTTGACCTCAACATACTTTCCTGCAGGCACTTCCAGCGCTGCAAGATAATCCTGCACAAGTTCTTGATACAGTGCCTCGTCTAAATTCACGGTTAGCTGTTCTCCCATAGCGTTGGTATAGTCCCAGATGATAAAATAATCCTCTTCGCCATCTAAATAATACAGCAAATCCTCTCGGCGCACGTCTGGCCACTCTTCTTTGATATTTTCGTAGACCAGCGCTTTATAAAGTTCAATGACCCGATCATCTCTGCCACCGTCAGCGATGAGAATCTTTTCCAAAAGTTCTCCGCCGTCCTGCACCACGCGGAATACCGCCTCAGGATCCACCGCTGATGCAGGCAGTTCCAGACTGTTCAGCTGACTGAGCAGCGAATCATCATGTCCTGGCGCCATATAGACCGTCAGTTTTCGGTCTGGGTCCATATACATCATCGGATATTCCGCCAAAGTCGACGCTCCGCACGCCGGACATTGGGCAAGAAAAAACGCACCGCTCATAATGGCATCTTTATATGCCGGGTCTTCTTTTACATCTACAAATTCATGTACGTCCATAGTAATCTCCGTGCCGCAGCCCGGACATTTAAATTTCTCCTTCTCCATAATCCACCTCTTCCATTGATATCTGTTCCATATCGCCATGTTCCTCTGCACCAATTGCGCCTTCAATATCTTCAATCTCCGGCAGTTCTTTCAGGCTTCTGAATCCGAAATTTTTCAAAAACGTATCCGTCGTGCCGTATAGAATTGGTCGTCCGATCCCTTCAGAACGACCCTTGGTGCAGATTAAATCTTTCTTCGCCAGACCATCGATAACCCGGTCGCACTTGATCCCTCTGATGGCATCAATTTCTCCTTTTGTCACCGGCTGTTTATACGCGATAATCGCCAGTACCTCCAGCGCCGACTGGGACAGCTTTTTCACTTTAACCGGCGTACACAGCCGCTCAATAAAATCCGCATTTTCAGCTCTGGTCACAAACTGAAACGCCTTGCCCACCTGCCGAATGACAATACCTCTGCCCTCTTGCTCGTATTCTGCTGCCAGTTCCAGAAAGTACGCCATCATATCTTCTTTACTGATATTGAAAAGGTCGGCGCAAACCTTCACTTCCAGCGGCTGTCCCCAGACAAACATCATGGATTCCAGCGCAGATTTAATCGTCTTTTTACTGTTCATGTCCGATCGTATCCTCCAAGTTCTTCTCTCCCGGCGTCACCAGAATCTCTCCATACGTATGCTTCTGTTCCGCATCCAAATACCGGTCGCGCATCATTTGCAGCACAGAGGTAAACGTAACCACCACATCGTAGCGATCCTTTTTGTTGGGAATGAGTTCCTTCAGGCTCAGTCTGCCAATGCCTCTTGCCAATGCCGATTTAAATCGATCCTTGATATAGACCATCCGGCTCTCGATGGACGCCTTTTCTCGCTCCACTCTGGTGTAGTGGGCGCGCACATCTTCCTCCCGCTTTTTCTTTCTGAGAAACAAATCAAAAGCAGTCGCAAACTGTCTGATGTCCAGCGCTAGGTATTCGTCAGGCTCGTCCAAATAAGCAGAAATATCTTCCTGCGGTTTCTCGTAAACCAGAGACATATAAGCTTCCTGCTCCGCCAGAATCTCCGCGCCCTTTTTAAATCGTTTGTATTCCAAAAGCCGTTCTACCAGCTCGCTTCTCGGATCCTCTTCTAAAACAGTCGTACCGTCCGGACTGGTGCGCGGCAGAATCATCTTAGATTTTATATCAATCAGTGTAGCCGCAAGCACCATAAATTCCGTGCCCACGTTAAAGTCCTGCTCTCGCATAGTTCTGAGATATGCCATATACTGCCCCGTAATTTCTGAAACCTGGATATCATAAATGCTCATCTGCGCATTTTCAATCAGATACACCAACAGATCAAAGGGGCCTTCAAATACAGGCAGGCTTACTTTGTAACTCATAGCCGCTCCTTTTCAGCGATACCCGTGTAGTAGTTATAGTATAAAAGTCCTGCAACGACCACTGCACAACCAACCAGTTCGTAAGAAGTCGGCACCTGCCCCAAAAACAGTACGCCCATCACAATGGCGAAAACCGACTCACCTGATTCCCAGGCAGACACATACAGGGAGTCCACATACCCGAAACATAGATTGAACACCGCATGGGCACCAATCTGACATACCAAGGTCAACCCAATGATATACAGGTAATCTGTGCTGCTGTAGCCAAACACCGGTGTTTTTGTAACAAGCATACCGACAGCAAAGCAAATCCAGCAGGACAGAAATACCAGGAACACATACACGCTGCCCGGCACGTTTTTGCGCACCTCGTTGCCGATGGCAAAGTACAGCCCCATAAACAACCCGGCAAGAAACGCCAGTACATCCCCCGTAAAATTGCCTGCGGCAAGCTGCTGATAATCCAGTCCCGCAATGACTGCACCGCCCAGCAGTGCCAAAATAATCCCCATAATCGGCCGGCGGCCGACTTTGCGGTGGAACACAAAAGTTGTAATCACTAAAACCACCAGCGGATGGAGCGCCGCCAGCACTACAGCACTGGCAATATTCGTCATCTTCACTGCATTAAACCAGGAGAAGAAATGACTGAACAAAAATACGCCCGCAATAAAGGTCCAGATATAATCTTTGCCTCGAATTTCTTTCAGTACATGTCGCTGTTTGCACAGTACCGGTACTGCAAAAAACGGCACGCCCATGGTAAGCCGCCAAAAACCGATTGCCATAGACGGCGCTTCAATGACGCTTCCAAAGATGCCCGAAGAAGAACCTGCCACCACTGCAAGTACCACGATCACTTTTACGTAACGAGCGACGAAGCCCTTTTTTTCTGTTTCCATTATTTTGACTCACTCCTATTTCCTGCCGTCTGGCATATACACACTCCGGCAATAATAATGACGGTTGTCAGAATCTTAATCGGCTGCAGCGCTTCGTGAAGGATCAGCACTGCCAACACTGCGGAAAATACTGGCACCAGATTGATAAAAATCGACGTTCTCGCCGGTCCGATTTCCTGAATTGCCATCTGCTGTACCAGATAAGCAAAGCAAGAAGAAAAGACCGCCATAAACGCAACTGCCAAGTAAGCGCTCACCGGCACATGAGGCAAAAATACCCACGGTTTTTCCCACAATACCGCTGGAATCAGCGCAATCGTACAAACTAAAAAACTGTAATACGTAATGGCCACCGGCGAAATACCCATACATGCTTTTTTGCTGTAAACCCCATATGCCGCCCAAAACAGCACTGCAATACACATCAAAATATCGCCCCGGTTCAGTTCAAAAGACAATAGTAAAGACAAATCTCCTGCGGTAATCGTCAACAGTACCCCAAACAAAGACAGCACAATCCCTGCCACCTGCTTCAGCGGCATTTTCTGTTTCAGCACAAACACTGCCATCACCGCCGTGACGACTGGATTGGTTGCTCCAATCATAGAAGAATTGATCGCCGTCGTGTAGTGCAGCGACTGAAAGAAAAAAATATGGTAGCCTACCATCCCGATAAGCCCTGTAAACAGAAATTTCGGTAAGTCTTTTTTATCAAACCGATATGCCGCCTGCTGGGAGGTTTTCTCGATTGACCCCCGCACAAACGAAAGCACCAGCGTCGCTAGAAAAAATCGGCCAAAGGTCAGTGAACAAGTCGGAATATATGGTACTGCATATTTTCCAGCAATAAAGGCGCCCGACCAGCAGACTGCCGCCAAGATCATAAAGATATATATTTTCGTATGCTTCATTTATTTCAACAACTTTTTCAGATTCTCCCCATAGGGAGGTCTGACAATTCCTTTCTCTGTAATCACTGCGGTAATATATTCCGCCTTGGTCACATCAAAAGCAGGATTATAGGTTTTTATCCCTGCCGGCGCCATCGGCTTTTCATACCACATTCTGTAAATCTCTTCTCCGTCTCGTTCTTCAATGATAATATCGTCACCGGTTGCCGTCTCCAAATCGATGGTGGACGTCGGCACATACATATAGAACGGAATTCCATACGCTTTTGCTAGAATCGCTACACCGCTGGTGCCAATCTTGTTGGCGCCGTCGCCGTTTGCCGCCATACGGTCGCAACCCGTCACTACCGCGTCAATCCAGCCGTTTTTCATGACGATAGACGCCATATTATCGCAAATGAGCGTCACATCCACGCCAGCTTTCGAAAGTTCCCAGCTGGTCAGTCTGGCGCCCTGCAAGAGCGGCCTGGTTTCATCTGCAAAGACGCGAAAGCCGTAGCCGCGTTCCTGCCCCAAATAAATCGGCGAAAGACAGGTGCCGTATCTGGCGGTCGCAATCGTGCCCGCATTACAATGGGTCAAAATACCCATGCCTGGTTTCAGTAAAGAAAGCCCATGCGCTCCCATGGCATAGCAGGCTGCTTCATCTTCTGCACGAATGGCTTCCGCCTCCGCAAAGAGCAGCGCTTTTGCTTCCCCCACAGACTTGGGCTGCTGCTCTGTAAACCGGGTCTGCATCCTGGTAATTGCCCAAGACAAATTCACCGCCGTAGGTCTTGCTGCTGCAAGATAGGTGCCTGCTTCCTGCAACATCTTTGCAAACTCCACTAGGTCGCCAGTCTCTGGAAAGTCTCGAACCGCTACATAAAGTCCATATGCCGCCGCGACTCCAATTGCCGGTGCGCCCCGCACCCGCAGCTTTTGAATGGCTTCAAAGACGGCTTCCTTGGTTTCTATTTCTATGTAAACTTCTTCGCCGGGTAATCTGGTCTGATCCAGAATCAGCATGGTGCCATCTGTATACCGTACCGGCGCAATGTCAAAAACGTGCATTTTACTTCTCCTCTAAATGTATAGTATATCATTTCCCGGCATCATTGACAAGAGAAGTGTTGACAGCTGCCGGGGACAAACCCAGGGAAATTCTATCCATCCAAAGATCTGGTACAATCAAAAGACGCAGCCGGGAATGGACTGCGCCTTTTTATTTTTTAAATACTATGCGCCAACATGGTATTTAAAAGCTTAAATGTAATGATTACGTTTTAGATATTTGGTCATGTTATCTCGATAACCCAGCGCTCTATTGGCGTAGCTGTAGGAAAACCTGCCGGCTTTCACTGCACCGGGACCATAAGCATAAGCAGAAAGTGCTTTGCTGTAAGTCTTATAGGTTTTCTTCATCTGTTTTAAATATTTGGCGCCGACTTCAATACTGATCTCCGCCTTATAAAGACTGGACGGGCTGTATCCGTAACTTCTCGCCAGTGAATCACTGGTCTGCATCAGACCCTTGTAGCCATACGGGTTGGTGGCATTTGTATAAAACGTACTTTCACCCTGTGCGATTGCCATCAGCACTTTCGGATCCAAATCGTATTTATCACCTTTTTTAATAAAGAGTCCTGCCAGTGTTTTAGACTTGGACTTGCTTACATTGGGGTTGATCTTTCTGATGTAAGCAGCAAGACCGTTCTTGTACTTTTCTGCTTTCTTTTTCTTTTCTTCTGCTTTTTTCTTCTTTTCTGCTTCTTTCTGAGCTTCGACTTCGTCATATTCGTCAGTCAACTGCTCAATTCTCTGTCCTGTTTTCTCTGTATTTTCAGTGGTTGTTGTTTCAGCTGCTTCTGTAGCGTAAATGGAAATTGATGAGCAAGCGATGATGGTTAATATCAGCAGAACTGCAATTAGCTTCTTCGCCATTTCTTGATTCTCCTCTGTTCATTAAGATTTACTCGTGCAGAAATTTGCTCCCGCTTTTTTCCTGCGACTCCTATATTATAAACAAGGCGCAAAGCAATTTCTTAAGAAATCTTAATTTTTCACACACTTTTCACGAAGTATCCTTATTTTTTATGTTTAACAACAACTTTTAATTCATATTTTTTGTTAATTATATATAATTGTACGCAATTTTTATCTTTATTTCTTAAGATTTCTTAAGAATCTTAAGGATCTTAAGAAATGCATGCAGGATGCAGTTCGCAGTATGGGCATGACCAAACAGGCATCCTGCACCTTTTCCATAGAGTTCAACAACGATTCACATTATATATAACCCTTTTCTTTGAGAAAACGCTCCATGTCGTTTGCCCGTTCCATGGTCAAATCTGCATAACCCGTAGAATAATTGCCCGAATGCACCGAGCCGGACCCTTGGTTATATGCGGTTAACGCCAGTCTGGTATCTCCAAATTCGTCAAGTTTATCTCGAATATAGCTTGCGCCTACATGAATGCTGATTTCCGGTTCAAATAACCGTTCCGGGTCATATCCACATGCCTCTGCCAACACGTCGCCAGTCTGCATCAGCCCCTTATAGTTTGCACAGCTGACCACATCTGCATAATAGCAGCTTTCCGTCTGTGCCACTGCCATTACGATTTTTTCATCTACATCATATCGATCTGCATATTTCATAAAAGACTTTACCATTTCATCTGCTTCCTGCTGGCTCACGTTTCGATTCACATGACGAATATAGGCCGATAATCCTTTCAGATAATTGGCGTCTTGTTTTCTCACACCGCTTACTGAAACAGCCATGGCTGTCTGTATCTCCGTAAATGCTTCCGGCATAAAATTTGCTGCCGCAGGCTGTTTTCTGGCTGCTGCTTCATCTACACCTGCGTAGATCGCAACTGCCGAAAAAATCATCATAGAAATGAGAATTCCCGTTAAAAATAATTTCTTTTTCATATTTCATTCTCCCTTTTTTCCCTTTTGTGTATTGCTTTTGCAATACTTTTTCTGCCATTTCTCAGGCTATATTAGTATAGGCAGGCAAAAAAATGAATAAACTGTAAAGCAGCACTTTTCACCATGTCTTCACAGTTTGTGTTTTATTTTTATTTATATTTTATAATTTTTATCATATTTATTTGTGTAAAATACACAATAGAATACAATTTCTTTCCTGCTTGCATCCTGTAAAATTTTCCATTATACTATTGATAAAGAAAATTCCAGGAGGTTTGTTATGAAATTTTTAATCGCAGACGCATTTACAGACCAGATTTTTGGCGGAAATCCTGCAGGCATTGTACTGCTTGAACAAGGGGCTGACTTCCCGCCGGATGATCTCTGTATCAAAACTGCCGCAGAACTTCGCTATTCGGAGACGGCTTTTATCAAGATGCTAGGAGCACACGAATTTCAAATTCGCTACTTTACGCCTGCCGCCGAAGTGGATCTCTGCGGTCATGCTACCATCGCCTCCTTTTATGCGCTGATGTATCTGGGGATCATCGATAGAAACTGTACCTGCATCAACCACACCCTTGCCGGCGACTTACAGATCGAGGTCAAAGACGGCTTTATTATGATGGATATGGCTTCTCCAGAAGAAATTTCTGTCATGGAAGATCCTGCGCAGATCCAGGAACTCTACCAAATTATGGGCGCGGCTTACGATTCATCCATGCTGCTGCCTGTACCGCGGCTAATTTCCACGGGTCTTCCCGACATCATGATGCCAGTTGCCGATCTGACCGCGCTCAATGCGATGACACCGGACATGAAAGCGCTTTCCCAATTATCTGCCCGATACAATGTGGTGGGTGTTCACGCCTTTACCCTATCCTGCGAAGAAGGCGTCACTGCCCATGCCAGAAATTTCGCACCGCTGTACGACATCGACGAAGAAGCTGCAACCGGCACTTCCAGC
>CANBFZ010000071.1 GCA_947367725.1 uncultured Eubacterium sp. | reverse complement strand
AATGCTGTGGAGAACAGAGAGGTCAGAGAACTGTCAGGCAAAGAACTGCCGCTTCCGACACTTTTACAGCGCAGCGCGAAGGGGGTGCAGGGAACATGAAATTCACCAAAATGCAGGGGGCAGGAAATGACTTCATTATCATAGATAATAGAGACTGGGCTTTCTCTGTTTCTGCCCTTTCAGATCTGGCAAAGACCCTCTGCCCGCGGAGAATCGCTGTGGGCGCAGATGGGTTGATGGCAGTAGTGCCGCCGCAGCATGGCGGTGATTTCGGCATGGTTTTTATCAATGCTGACGGTAGCATAGGTGAAATGTGCGGAAACGGCGCCAGATGTATCTGTAGATATGGGTATGAGAAAGGACTTGCAGGCGCGTCTATGGTGGTAGAAACGACAGCCGGGAAAGTAGCTGGGCAGCGGCTTTCTGAAGCAGAATATCGTATCAGACTCAACGATGTGACGAAATTGGAACTGCATATGCCGCTTTTGGCAGAGGGTAATCTTTGGGATACCGCCTATGTAGAACTAGGGCAGCCAGGACTTCCACATTTAGTTGTGGAATATCCGGGTCTTCGTGAAACTGCGCCGGAAGCGTTGAAAAGTCTTGGTGCAGCACTGCGTTCCCATCCGAGTCTGCCCAAAGGCGCCAATGTCAACTTTTATGAAATCAAAGAGGACGGCAGTATTTTTGAACGCACCTTTGAGCGGGGTGTAGAAGATTTTACTTACGCCTGTGGAACGGGCACTGGTTCGGTAGTGGCGGTTTTAACGGAACTAGGTCTTGTGTCAGGAACACATACGGCGGTTTCTATGGCAGGTGGCACGTTGGTTGTAGATGTGATAAAAGAGGGGCGCAGGATAAAAGACCTTTATCTCAGCGGTCCGGCAGTGATGGTCTACGAAGGAGAAAGGGAAGAATGATGAAGAAAGAAAAAGATTACAATCAAGAAATGCTGGACTATATTGAAACACAGAATCGCTGGACGGCAGCACAGGCGTACTGTGACAAAGAGGTTGCCGCGTATGTTGCACGGCGCAAACACGATCATCGAACCAAAGAAGAGAAAGAGGCAGAAGAACGCAGCATTAAGAAAAAGGGAAAGGTGATTATGGCAGGGTTCATAGTTTTCGTGATTTTACTGGTTGTAAGTGCATGGCCGGAACTACTATGAAACGCCAGGTTAGACAAAAGATTGGAAAGGCAATGCTCGCTATTAATGCAGGTGTTTAGATTGCTGTACTTCTGTACAGCATTTGCTGATTTGATGACCTTTTTTGAAGAATTTTTCGGAAGATAAGAAAAGACAGGAAGTATGATGAGAGAACATATCCAAAAAACATTTAGACGAATGGATCGAGACGCCTTTTTTAAGGCATCCGTAAGGCAGAATGCGCAGACCTACCTTACAGAAAAGGCAAAACGAGAATCCTCCATGACCGCGGAGGCGCGCAGACAGGAAGAACGGCAGGAAGCAGCCCGGCACCGCAAAGGGAAACTTATGGTGGTTGTCTATGTTGGGGTAGTATTGGCTGCAGGTATTTTGCTGGCAGTATGTAGTGCCCACGGCGGTATGTAAGCCAAAGAAATATTTTTCTCCGTCGACGGTTTTTGACAAATTTTATACGCCTTTTTCGCTATACTGATGAAGTACCAGCGAGGGAGGCGTTTTTGATTGGTCGTTTATGGAGAATATCTTTTTTTAGAAAATTTTATAGCCGGCGGTATGATTTTATACTTTACGGCAAAAGCGGCGGGACAGTCCGTTGGCGTTGTTCGTATGACACTTTGCAGTATCCTCTGCGGTCTGTATGCTTTTACCATGTTTTTGGCAGTACCGCCAGCAGCGGGGTTCTGCGGGAAAATCCTGTTTGTACTCCTGCTGTCCCGGCTGGCTTTTGGAAAAAAGTCCCTGCGGACATTGGCTCTTTACGGAGCTCTTTTTTTCGCTGTGACGATGTTTTACGGTGGGGTCACCATTGCCATGCTCAGTATCTTTCAATGGCAGGGTGCATTTGACGCCGGAGGTGTGTATCTGCCGGCAGTGACCTATTTAACCGTGACCTTTGCGGCAGCAGCCGGCGCATTGTTTGTTCTGCTGATACTGCAGATAATCAAAGAAAAACGCCAGGCAGCGCGTACGGAAGTATCGGTTCGCGTGCAGATGGGCGAGGTCAACATGGCGCTCAGTGGCTTCATCGACTCAGGGAATTTTCTGCGGGAACCTGTGACCGGGAAGCCTGTGGCGGTGGTTCGGCGTGATGTGTTTGAACAGATGCTGCGCGTGCTGGAAGTTCCGCCATCGCGTTATACAGCGGTGCCTTATCATACGGTGGGGACAGAGAAGGGGATTTTAGACGGCTATCGGCTGGATCGTCTGGTCGCAGAATTTCCCAGGGGACCTGCGCAGATTGTGAAGAAACCAGTTCTGGCAGTTTCTGCCGGCAGTGAATTTTTAGCAGGAGGAAATGAGAAAGGACAGATACTTTTACCGGAAAGTATGCTGGAAAGGGGTATTTATGCAGATCTTAAGGACAATCAGAGAATTTTTTCTAAAACTTCTTGGAATCACGAGAGGCGGATGTTTTTACATAGGGGGAAGCGATGTGCTGCCGCCGCCGCTTTCCAGAGAAGAGGAACAGAAGATGCTGGCGGAGTATGCCAAAGGGAGTCAGGACGCCAGAGCAGTGCTGATTGAGCGGAATTTGCGTCTGGTGGTATATATTGCAAAGAAATTCGAAAATGCCGGGATAAATGTCGAAGATTTAATTTCGATTGGGACAATAGGATTAATCAAAGCTGTCAATACTTTTAAAATAGACAAGAACATAAAGCTTGCCACTTATGCGTCACGGTGTATTGAAAATGAAATTCTGATGTATCTGCGCAGAGACGTTAAGCGTAAAAGCGAGGTATCACTGGATGAACCTTTGAATGTAGATTGGGATGGCAATGAACTGCTGCTTTCTGACATTCTGGGCACCGAAAATGATATCGTCAGCACCAGAATTGAAGAGGAAGTCAATCGGAAACTTTTATATCATGCACTGACCAAACTTTCTGCAAGGGAAAAACAAATTATGGATATGCGGTTTGGTCTGAAAAACGGAAAAGAAATGACGCAGAAAGAAGTGGCAGATGCGATGGGCATTTCGCAGAGTTATATTTCCAGACTGGAAAAGAAAATTATCGAAAGGCTGCAAAGAGAAGTACAGAAACTGGGATAAATTGCATCGCATTTTTTGCTGTCTGCCAGCGCAGACTACAGATAAGATTTACATACTTTTGATTGAGAAAAAACAGAAGATACATGGAAGGCGCGGCGTAATGCGTCTATGCGGCTCCCATGGCTTTTTTCTCAGTCAAGATGGATAAATCTTGATAGAACAGGCTGGTGAAATGATGGCGAATAAAGTAGAAATCTGTGGGGTAAATACGGCGAAACTTCCGGTATATAAAGATGCCGAAATGCAGGAAATGCTGCTTGCGATTAAAGCAGGAGACAAACAGGTCAGAGAGAAATTTATCACGGGAAATCTAAGGCTGGTTCTAAGTGTGATTCAGCGTTTCAACAACCGAGGAGAAAACCCAGACGACTTATTCCAAGTGGGATGTATTGGGCTGATTAAAGCGCTGGATAATTTTGACCTCAGTCATGGGGTCAAATTTTCCACCTATGCGGTGCCGATGATTATCGGTGAGGTGCGCCGCTATCTGCGTGACAACAACAGTATTCGAGTATCCCGTTCTCTTCGGGACATTGCGTATAAGGCGCTGCAGGCAAAAGAGCGGCTTAGCAGTGAACTGGCGAGAGAGCCTTCCATTACGGAGATTGCAAAGGAAATTGAAGTGCCGCGAGAAGATGTGGTGCTGGCGCTGGATTCCATCCAAGAGCCGGTATCTCTGTTTGAGCCAGTCTTTCATGACGATGGGGATGCGATTTTTGTGATGGATCAGGTGCAGGACACCAAGAACACTGACGAAAAATGGATTGAGAATATTTCGCTGTCGGAGGCAATGAATAAGTTGTCTCAGCGGGAACGGCATATACTGCAGATGCGGTTCTTTGAGGGAAAAACGCAGATGGAAGTGGCAGAGGAAATTTCCATCAGTCAGGCGCAAGTATCCAGACTGGAGAAGAATGCGCTGAAATATATGCGTAAATATGTGTAAGCAGGATGCAGCGTACAAGAACAGTCGTTATATAAGACGGCTGTTTTTGCGTATTGACTTTTCTGTTTTAAGGGTGCTATAATTTAAAATGCAAATGAGTTGCAAATTGTGGTGCGGTTGGTTTGTGCGATGCCAATGCGCCAGAAGATGCAGACTCCAATGCACAGACGGAAAGGAGAGGTTATGACAGAAGTTTTGCTGGATGCACTGCTAGATAGTTTGCGGCTGGTGCCGTTTCTTTTTGCCACTTATTTTGTGATGGGGCTGTTAGAGCGGGCGGCGGGTAGCAGTGCCAGAGATAAACTGCAGCAGGTAGGAAGATTCGGACCGCTTTGGGGCAGCCTTTTAGGTGCATTTCCGCAGTGTGGTTTTTCGGCAGCGGCTTCTTATTTTTATATGAATCGGGTCATCAGTTTGGGCACATTGCTTGCAATTTACATGTCTACTTCTGATGAAATGCTGCCGATTTTTATTTCACAGCACGTACCTTTTGCAGTCATTTTTAAAGTGATCTTTACAAAAATTGTAATTGCTATGGGCAGTGGATTTCTGCTGGAAATCGTATTCGGGTTCATGGAAAGACGAAAGAAAGTGTCGAAGGAATTTGCATTGCCGGCACAGTCGTGTCATTGCAGTGCAGGCATTTTGACAGATGCACTGCTGCATACCGCAAAAGTTTTCTTTTTTCTGTTATTGATTTCTATCGGCATCGGAGGTGCCATTCAATGGATCGGAGAAGACAGTTTGTATCAGATGTTTTCCAACGTGCCTGTGCTGGGGCAGGCAGTGGCGGCACTGGTGGGGCTGATTCCCAACTGTGCAGCATCAGTGGCGATTACCCAGCTTTATCTGGATGGGATCATCGGGGCGGGGCCTATGTTCAGCGGCCTTTTAGTTAGCGCCGGCATGGGTCTTCTAGTGCTTTTTAAGGAAAATCATCATGTCCACGAAAATCTAACCATCGCTGCAGTGCTTTATGGGATCAGCGTGGTCTGGGGCGTGCTCATTGAAGTGCTGGGGATTACATTTTAGGAGGCTGACAGAATGGAAAAGCGTGTAAAGCAAGAATACAAGACCAGCAGCCGGGCAGGTATTTTGGACTATTTAAAACAGAACCGGCAGCGGACCGTCAGTGCGGGGGAGATTCATACTCATATGAAGGCGCAGAACCGGCAGGTGAACATGACAACGATTTACCGCTATCTGGAAAAATTGGAGGTAGAGGGAAATCTGATGCAGTATACGCCGCAGTCGGGAGAAAAGAATGGATGTGTTACGTATCAGTATGTGGATTCGAAACATAAATGCGGGGAGCATCTGCATCTGAAATGTGTACAGTGTGGGTTTGTAGAACATATGGACTGTGATTTTATGAAAGAGATTGCTTCGCATATTTCTGCAGAACATGGATTTGCATTGGAATGTAAAGGTTCTGTACTTTATGGATTGTGTAAAAACTGTCGCGGTCAAGGCAGATGACAGCATGAAAAGAGTAAAATAAGACTAAAGTTTCATTGACTTTTGCGCTGATTTTGTGCTATGGTTCACACGTGGACAAAATCAGCTCCATATAGTATTATGTTATAGGTTTGAATACCGCCTGTGTCGATTTCGTGAGCATTCGGCACAGGCGGTATTCTTTTTTGCGTTACAGCACAGTACAAAGAGAGGGGACTTCTCCGATTTCTTCTTCCAGAGAAAGTTGTTTGGCTCTGGTCATCAGCTGTTTCTGTCGTACGGGTGAAAGCTGATTGTAAATATCCAAAAGTATATGGATCTGTTTGCTGTAACGATCTGAAAACATCACATCGCGCATGATTTTCTTTGTATCTAACTGCAGAATGGTATCGACGCTAATATGATAAAAGTCTGCGAGCAGCATCAGTGTATCGGTAGTCGGTGGCGTTTCGCCTGTTTCCATTTGTGCGTAAACACCTCTGCCCATGTGAATGGCCTTTGCTAGATTTGCTTGGGTATAGCCGAAAAGCCGTCGTAAATATGCAATGTTTGCTGCGATTCTTGCTTGTGTTTTATCGTCCATCATGATTTGTCAGACCTCCCAATGATATAATTCTGTGCATTGCGTACATAAGATAGAGTAAAAATAATAACAAATAGTTTCAATTTTAGATAAAAAATACAAATCTAGGATAAAATTCATGGAAAATAATTATAATTAATTAAAAATATGGTAATTTTTTTCAAAGTAGGAAAAGAAAGCAAAGAAAGATACAGTTAAAACCAGTTGAATAAACAAGACACCGATGCTATACTGAAAGAAGCAACGAAACGGAAGCGGAGGTAAAAGATGATTTATACAAAAGAAGTCGAGAATATGTGTATCGTTGGAAGAGATGCCAATCACGGACCAGCGCCAATTCCCGAAGAAGGCAGATGGGTACAGGCGAAAGAGATTTCGGATATCTCGGGATTGACACATGGTGTCGGCTGGTGTGCACCGCAGCAGGGTGCATGCAAATTAACCCTCAACATCAAGGATGGTATCATTGAAGAAGCGTTGATCGAGACATTGGGATGCTCCGGTATGACCCATTCTGCGGCGATGGCAGGAGAAATCTTGGTTGGCAAGACGATTTTAGAAGCGCTGAATACAGATCTGGTCTGTGACGCGATTAATACAGCAATGAGAGAACTGTTTTTACAGATTGTATATGGAAGAAGCCAGTCTGCGTTCTCCGAAGGAGGACTGGCTGTAGGTGCGGGACTTGAGGATCTTGGAAAGGGCACCAGAAGCCAGGTCGGCACGATTTTTTCCACTGCGGCAAAGGGACCGAGATATCTAGAACTGGCAGAAGGCTATATCTTAGAAGAAGGTCTCGATGAGAACAATCATATCATCGGCTACAAGTACGTAAATATTGGAAAAATGATGGACTTTATCAAAGCAGGAGAAGATCCGATGGAGGCCATTGAAAAAGCCAGCGGCGTTTATGGTAGATTTAATGAAGCAGTTAAGACCATTGACCCGCGCAAGGAATAGGAGGTGCCCAAATGGAATTATTTGAAAACTACGATAGAAGAATCGCCGGTGTGGAAGCGGTGATGAAGACATACGGAATCGAAAGTCTAGAAGCGGCACGGAAACTGTGCACAGACAAAGGATTTGACCCATACGAAATTGCCAAAGGCATTCAGCCTATTTGTTTTGAAGACGTTTGCTGGGCTTATGTGCTTGGCGCAGCCATCGCAATTAAAAAAGGTGCGTTTACTGCGGCAGAAGCGGCGAAAGCCATCGGAGAAGGGCTGCAGGCATTTTGTATTCCAGGTTCCGTGGCAGATGACAGAAAAGTCGGCATCGGACATGGAAATCTGGCGTCCATGCTGCTCAGTGAAGAAACGGAGTGTTTTGCATTCCTTGCAGGTCACGAATCTTTTGCTGCGGCAGAAGGTGCCATCGGCATTGCAAACTCTGCCAATAAGGTTAGAACAAAACCTCTGCGGGTGATTTTGAACGGTCTTGGAAAGGATGCAGCGCTGATTATTTCCAGAATCAACGGATTTACATATGTTGAGACAGAGTACGATTATTTTACAGGAGAACTCAAAGAGGTGCAGAAAACTGCTTATTCTGAGGGACTTCGCTCCAAAGTAAACTGCTATGGTGCAAATGATGTACGCGAAGGTGTTGCAATCATGCACAAGGAAGGCGTAGACGTATCGATCACAGGAAACTCTACCAATCCGACACGTTTCCAGCATCCGGTTGCAGGTACTTACAAGAAAGAATGTATCGAGCAGGGTAAGAAATACTTCTCTGTAGCGTCCGGCGGCGGTACAGGACGTACCCTTCACCCGGATAATATGGCAGCAGGTCCTGCTTCTTACGGTATGACAGATACATTGGGACGTATGCACTCAGACGCACAGTTTGCGGGTTC
>CANBFZ010000070.1 GCA_947367725.1 uncultured Eubacterium sp. | reverse complement strand
ACAGCGTTCCTGCAGCAATATGGTGAGGAGATTGGAAAAATGAAGTTTTATGAGTTCTCACAGAAAGAATACGAAGAGCTTTTAGCAGAAGAGTCATTTGAAGCCGGCATGGAGAAAGGTCTGGAAGCCGGGATCGAAGCCCTTATATCCGATAATTTGGACGAAGGCGTTCCGGAAGACCGCATCCTTGAGAAACTGATGCGCAGATTTTCTCTTGATAAGGCGCAGGCACAGCACTATCTGGAGGAAGTAAAGGGCAATCAATAGAGCAAAGCCACAAGCGGGTAAAGCATCAGCTTTACCCGCTCTGTCATTTGTAAGTCATAAATCATAAATCATCAATCATCATCTTTTCTACCCCTTGCGCCATATTTTCATGGCGCGCTCGTTTTCTTACTGCAGCACACAAAGCAGAAAAAGCGAAATCAAAAGGTTTCCCAAAAACAGAAAAACAGGCATCCCTCTAGGATCCCTGTTTTTCTATTTATTCTTTTGGTTATTTTACAGCGTCAGCGCCAACTTTAAACGCTTTCAAATTCAGGTCGATGAATTTTTCTTTTACATTCTTCCTGATGATGTCTTCCCAGTCAATATCGTCAAGCCCCATCAGTTTTACAAGGGCGCCCAGAAGAATGACGTTGGCAGCTTTTACATTGCCAAGGTCTGCAGCCATCTTGGATGCATCCATGGTGTGTACGCGGTCTGCAGCCTTTTCAATTTCTTCAATGACATCATTTGCATATTCTTCTGCACCAGTTAACACGGTCATGGAAGGAATTCTCTCAGTGTTGACGACCACTGCGCCATCCGGCTTCAGATAATCCAGTGTTCTCAGCGCTTCCATCTCTTCAAAGGAAACGATGATGTCTGCAGTACCTTTTTCGATAACCGGGGAGAAAACCTTTTCTTTGCTGTATCTTACCTGCGAAACAACGTCGCCGCCTCTCTGGCTCATGCCGTGAATTTCACTCATCTTTACGTCATAGCCTGCTTCCATCAGACCGAAGGTCAGCATCTTTGCAGCAGTGATGGTGCCCTGTCCGCCGACACCTGATAATAAAATATTCTTTGTCATTTTATTT
Organism: uncultured Eubacterium sp.; assembly: GCA_947367725.1. Lineage (GTDB taxonomy): Bacteria > Bacillota > Clostridia > Peptostreptococcales > Anaerovoracaceae > Senimuribacter. The sequence goes on along the minus strand of CANBFZ010000070.1, from coordinate 6,990 downwards.
CTCCTCCTTTACGATGGCATCTACCGGGCAAACCTGTGCACAAACATCGCAGCCTACACAGTCAGCTCTGTTGATATGTACTTTCTTTGCATCCTTGTCAAAGATCAATGCAGGACATCCAGTCTTCTGGCAAGCCTTACAGCCGATACATTTATCGGTATCAACAACATTCTTTGTCTGGAACAGGCCTGGGAATTCCTCCAGATCAGCCGGTGAGAATTTCTTCAGTACGCACGGCCATCTTGTGATGATAACAGAAGGTTCATCCAAATCCCAGAATGCATCAAAGGCAGCGTCTACGGCAGCAATATCATTCGGATCGATCACCTTAACGTGTTTGATACCGATGGCTCTAACCAGTTCTTCTATGTTAATCTTGTTGGCTTCTTCGCCTTTCACGGTATATCCGGTGCCCGGATTCTGCTGATGCCCTGTCATACCGGTAATTCGATTATCCAAAATGACGTTGATGGTGTTACTGTTGTTGTAAACGGTATTCATCAGAGAGTTTACGCCGGTATGGAAGAAGGTGGAGTCCCCCAGTACGGTAACAACCTTTCTCTTGATCCCTTCTCTGTTAAAGGTTTTCTGTGCACCGTGCCCCATAGAGATGGAAGCGCCCATGCAGATTGCCGCGTCCATCGCGTTGTAAGGTGCACCGTATGCCAACGTATAGCAGCCGATGTCGCCGGTAATCATCACGTCTTTTCTCTTGCCCAGTCTGTAGAACAATCCTCTGTGCGGACAGCCCGCGCAAAGTGTCGGCGGACGCTTGATTACTTTTTCTTTGTTATAAGAAATCTGCGGCAATTCTTCGCCGTACAGTGCTTTTCTCAGTACGTCGGAAGTCATTTCGCCATAGGCAGGGAAAGTGTCCTTGCCGTGACATGCAAATCCAAGACGCTGTACAAATTCTTCAATATATGGATCGTCTTCTTCGACGATATAAATCGTTTCTACCTTGCTGCAGAAATCTTTGATCATTTCTGTCGGCAGCGGGAATGTAAAGCCTAATTTCAGGTAAGAAGCATCTTCTCCGAACACTTCTTTTGCATAGTAGTAAGAAGGACCGGATGCGATAACACCAATCTTCGTTCCGTTCATTTCCGCAAAGTTAAACTTGGATTTTTCAGAGTACGTTGCCAAATTCTTAGTTCTTTCTTCCATATTGACTCTGTTGACTCTTGCATTGGCTGGAACGCAGACAAATCTTGCTAGATCCTTTTCCCAAGGCCTGTTGGCAACTTCTACTCTTTCGCCAACTTCTACCAAAGATTTTGAGTGGCATACACGCGTCACCATTCTCATCAGTACCAGTGCGCCGTAGGTTTCGGAAACTTCATAAGCTTCTTTCATCATGTCAAGGCATTCCTGCGAATCTGCAGGCTCAAACATCGGCATCTTTGCCATCTTTGCAAAGTTTCTGTTGTCCTGTTCGTTCTGGGATGAGAACATGCCCGGTTCGTCAGCAGTAACTAACACAGCACCGCCATTTACTCGCATGGTAGCAAAGGTCATCATCGGGTCAGCTGCTACATTAACACCTACGTGTTTCATGGAAGCCATGCTTCTTGCCCCAGCCATGGATGCCCCTGCCGCGGATTCCATCGCCACCTTTTCGTTCGGTGCCCATTCAGCGTAAATTTCCTTGTATGTAGCAACATTTTCCAGAATTTCCGTACTAGGGGTTCCTGGATATGCGGATGCATGCGTAACGCCAGCCTCGTACGCGCCTCTTGCGATAGCTTCATCGCCAGTTAATAATTTTTTCATAAGGGTTCATCCTCCTTTATCATATCTACCAAGTGATATTCCCTGTCATGATTAACTTGTTACCCACATTTTAGAATCGTAACTTCTCTTTGTCAATTCATTTGGGTAAATTCTATAGATTTTTTATCATTTTATTCAGTTTTATGTTTTTAAAAACAATTTTTATATATTTTTATTGTGTTTACGCACTGTTGCATACACTATACTTTTTGACACCATCCAATGTGGTAAAATTTGATAATTCCAATCTTTTACTAACGTCTATTCTGCAAATACACCCTATTTATCAAAATATTCAATACATCAAATAGGGCATCATCAATTATTCGGTATTTTCAGAGAAATTATTGGTAAAATACGTTTAAAGGCTTGACATTCCCTGCAAAACCCCGTAAAATGAATTTAAATGGAAAGGAATTGAATACTATGCACAAGCCGATTAAGAAAGCACCCATCCGGGAACAAATTTACGACATTATCAAACACAACATTATCGAAGGCAAATATGAACCCGGCAGTAAGCTGAGTATCACCTCGCTTTCCAAGGAGCTCAATGTCAGCAACTCCCCTGTCAGAGAGGCGATTTCCATGCTGAATCGAGATGGACTCGTTGATGTTTATCCCAATTCAGGTCCCAGTGTGATCAAATTTTCTGAGCGTAGACTTGCACATATTGCACAAGCGATTCTCAGCATGCTGCTGGGCGCCTTTGAAATCTGCCAACAGACCGGTCAGATGGATACACTCATCGATCTTCTGCAAAAATCTCTGAAAACCCAGATTGATCATCTGGAAGTAGAAGAAATGCAGGAATACGTACGGTACTCCATCAACTTTGAAGGTGTATTTATCGCATGCTGTGATAATCCCTATATTACACGTCAATACCGCCAGATTGAGGATCTGTTCTACATGGTCGTGCTGTACAACCACTGGTATATTGATAAAAACCGAAACCACACCGTAATTGAGCACCAGCAAATCTTAGGCGCTATCAAAAGCGGCAATTACACACTGGCAAAAGATTTACTTTCCGCACACTACAACCGATTTCAGCTGACCCAATGACAAGCTGCATTTTCAATTGCATATTTCCTCACTTTCTGCAGTGCGATCCTCCTGTTTTCCAAGCTCGAAAGCACAGCAGAAAGCGCCCCCTGTTTGTTATCCCTTCCTTGCAGGGGGCTTTTTGTATCTACGATTCAGTGGCGCCGCTGTCCATGGCTGATCTGCCAGCGCAGCACGCACAAAAGCAACAGAATTCCTAAATACCCCGTAAACGGATAAATGAATGCCACTAGCTGATCAAACGGCATCTGCCCCAAGATAAATGCGTCTAAGCTGACAAGAAAAGCAATGATCAAAGACGCTTTGCTGCCCGGCTTCGCTAGACCATTGCAAATCGACCATAGTACCGGCGCTGCGGTTGAAAAAATGCCGCAAATCATGACACAGACAAAAATAACGCCTGCCGCTTGCGAAACATTTTCCGCCAGTTTCAGGGATGGCACAATGCTGCCCTTTGCCAAATCCAGCCGAGACGACAATGCCAGGTTCATAAAGATCACTGTTACCATCAAAAGCACGCCGCCTGTAATCCCGCCTGCTGCCGCTTCCCTTGACGACCGTGCATCTCTGCCCAGCGCCATAAGAAAAGCCACAGAACTCACAGTATTATATGCCACATATAAAATACCGCTGAACCACCAGTTCTGTGCAGGTCTTGCATTTTTTAAAAACTCCACATCCACATTGCCCGCCATTAAATCACCAAAATTGGCTGTGATTGTGCAGATTGCAATAAAAATAGAAAATCCAATGATGAGAGGTCCCATCAGTCCAACGATGTCAATGAGCTTCTCAAGACCGAAAGCAAAGGCGCCAAAGACCAGCAGCGCCATAAAAAGTCCGCCCACATAGTAGCTGACACCACAATACTCCGAAAGCGACGCCCCAGCGCCGGAAATCATAACAGCAAGAACTGCAAACAGATAAAACAGTACAAAATACTCATAAAATGTACCTAGAAATTTGCCGCAGAGCATTTGGTAGGGTTTCTCCGCCTCTGCTTCACATGTCTGATGTCCAATTTTCATCAAGCTGCCGCCTGCCCACGCAAACAGTACCATACTCACCAGTGCAGCCCCCATGCCCATGACGCCAAAGGATGTATAAAATTGTAAAATCTCCTGCCCTGTTGCAAAGCCCGAACCAATCTCAAAGGCGATATAAGCGCCTGCGTATTTCATCACTCGAACAAAACTGACTTTTTCTTTCAAACCACAGATTCCCCCTTTGTCCTTCTTACCAAACCTATGCAAAAAATAAAAAAATAGACCGAAAGACGTATCTTTCAGTCCATGATTCACTGACGGCGATTGGCTGCTTTTATCTGCCAGTTCCATTTCCATTCTGGTAAATCCAATCTATCGCCGTGTCACTTTTCTTTCTTACATCTCAGTTTTGTCTGCTGCACAAAGTTTTTTCACGGGATGCCGGATAACGGTTTTGCATCGTTCTGCGGGGACTCGCCTTGGATCTGACAAATAGATTTCATGGTGCAGTCTGGTTTCTGTAAAATCTGTCACAAACCCTTGCTCTGCAAGATATGCATCCATCAGCGCCACCGTCTTCGGCTCATCATCAAAGGCGCCGATGTGCATGCACTGCACACACAAGCCTTCTTCTATTGTCAAAAACTCCACTTTAGAAAAATCCATCTTTTTCTTTTCTGTCGCCGTGGCAATGGCCCACGCAAAATCATCTTGTGTGACGAAATCTGGCAGCCGAATCACAGAAATCCATTGAAAATCCTCTTTCCTGCTGTAGTCTACGCCAACCGTATCTTCCTGCCACCAAAACCCCTCCAGCGGCGGCATAACATAATCAAAATAGCCTTCGATGTGGCGGGTTCCCATTTTACTCATTTTAATCGTAAACGCAATCCCGTAAAGCAGGCGAATCGCCGCTTGATAGGTGCCGCCCTCTTGATTCGGATCACCGCTTCCCCTGACCGCAATAAACTGCATGCGGGGAATTTCCACAATTTCCGGTTTTTTCTTCGGCATATAAAACGCTTTGTATTCTTTCTTGTAGTCAAATGCCATCGTCATTTCACCTTTTCTTTCTTTTTCTTCGGCTTTGGCATCGGCAGTTCCGCCCACGTTTCTTTTACAAAATTCACCAGAAATTCCAGGTTGTCAATATCTTCAAAGAGAAAATAGTCCTTTGCACTCTCGTAAGGCGGCGCAAGTGTCAGTTGCGGCGCAATCCTGCGACCTGCCTCTGTCACTTTAATAAAAAGCTGGTCCTCACAAATCACAGCAAAAATTTTGCCATCCAGATATAGTCCATACTCGCCAAACATTTTTCGGTACGTTACATCCCCCGCTTCTGAAAGCTGCCCCGCTACATATTCTACAAATTCTAAATTAGATGCCATCTGTATTGTTCCTCCTTATTTATTTCTCCATTACAACAAAGTCTCGCAGAGTCTTTCAAATTTTTTCTCCGAAAGAATCTCATGTGTGACAAACGTTCCATCATAAAATAATCCGTAATTCGTCCAAGCCATCGGCGCGTTCTGCGCCTGCTCTAACGTTTCAATTTTTCGCTTTTCAAAAGGGATCCCCTTTGCCTGCGCCAACGTTTCAATCAGCGGTACATATTTTGCAGTAAATGGACAACCGCTTGTATAGTACAGCGTAAATCCCTCTGCCGCAAGTTCCGGTTTCTTTGCCTGCGGACGAAACACTGGTTTAACGGCGTCCTCAGAAAAAGGCAGATACAACAGTGTAAAATATGGCGCCGCCGTATCGCAAGGCAGAAACCCTTTATACTGTAAATATTTCGGATCAGACAAAAATCCTTTCTTTTTCTCAGAAGAAATCACCGAAATCCCTGCTTTTCCCTGTGCCTTTGCGTCTGCAATGCAGGCGTCCAGAAGATCATTTGCATAGCCGTGCCCCTTGCTTGCACCCGACACCCAGAAACAGTTGATATGCATATAATCTGGTGCATCGATGGGCGCCCACGCCTTTTCCGCGGGAATATACTCAATAAAGCACTTTCCTCTGGCATCTGCCCGAAGAAATACCAGACCGTCTGCAAAGCGCTCTTTGAGCCATCCCTTCTTGGCGATGACCTGCGGATCTTTGTTCGAAGAAATTGCACAGCAGATGTGCGCTTTCTCAAGGTTATCCTCTGTCAGTTTCATATATTCCATCGTATACTGCCTCCATATTTCGAATCGTCTCACGCAGCTTCATGCGCAGATAGACCGGTTCCAAAAGTTCTGCCTGATCTCCAAAAGTCAGCAGCCAGGACAGCAGATTCTCTTCATCCGTATAGTCAGCACAAAACAGCAAACTGCCGTCTTTTTGCGTCTGAAACGAATCCACGCCAAATTCTTCAATTAATCGCCACTTTGCCTCAGCTTGAAACAAAGCTTTCACTTTGATTTCTCCCGGAAAGATTTTTTCATTAGAAAGTTCGGGTAAAGGCACCTCGCGTCCCGGAAACCTTTCCGTGGTTTTCTCTACCGAAGTCATCCGGTTCAGTTTAAACAGACGAAACGCCTGCCTATTTTGGCACCATGCCCAAAGATACCAATTAGACCAATGAAAAATCAGAAAATACGGCTCCACTTTTCGTTCCGCTTCTCCTTTCGGCGAATAGTAACGAAAAGTCAGCAACTTTTTCTCTTGAATTGCTTCCTGTATCAGCTGAATCTTCGGCGCCAGTGTCTCTTTATACCAGGAGGACAAGTCAATCAACATAAAGTCCCTGCCGTATGCAAAGTTAGAAGCACCGGGCCGTAATTTTTCCATGAGCCGCTCATAATAACTGCTCCCGCTGACGCTGTCCAAGCTGCGCAGTCCTGCCAGAATCATCTGCATATCCTTTGCCGAAAGAAGCGTGCTGTCAATTTTATACCCCTCCATAATGGAGATTCCGCCGCCTGCCCCCTGGCTGGTTGCAATGGGAATACCCGCCTTGCACAGACTCTCTATATCTCGGTTGATGGTTCTTCTCGATACTTCAAATCGTGCAGCAAGCTCCGGCGCCGTCACCTGCTCCTGCCGTAAAAGCACTGATAAAATGCCGATGAGCCGATCAATCTTCATAAAACGTTCTCCTATTTTCGCTGCGTATCTGTATGATAGCAAACAAAACACGACATCTATATGTCATGTTTATTTGGGTTTCATTAAATTT
>CANBFZ010000069.1 GCA_947367725.1 uncultured Eubacterium sp. | reverse complement strand
CCCAAATCCTCTCGTCTGGCACTGTAGCCTTTCATCTGAAAAAATTTCAGACTGCCAGTGCTGCCGTCAATGACGACTGCATTGCCCACAGCAAAAAAATACCGAAGCCGGTGTACCATATCGTTGACGGATATCATCGTTTCTTTTTTGCCGGTGTCAATCACAGCAGAAATATGAAACCCCAAATAGTTGACATCCAGCTTGACCGGTACGTTCAGGGAATGTTCTCTGATATATTTGTACTGGGGCTCAATTTTCTTATTTTTATATACGCCCACGGCAACCAGCATATCACCTTTTTGGATGCCTGCATCATGGATATTGAGATAGGATAGCTCTTCACGGCCCAGGGCGCCGTCATCTTCTCCCAGCTTGTTGTCTGCAATGATGACGATATCGCCTTCGGAAATTCGTCCAGCAGCATGTCCTTGTTTTGCGTTGATGATAATTCCGGTAATTTCTTTCGCTTTTCGGTTGCATAATCGGATTTTACCCTGATGATCCACATAAACGACACCCAGATTCATACTGTCCATTAAAAGCTCTACTACTGATTTTACCTGACTTCTATTCATCCGTTCCTCCCTTTCGTATTGCCTGCACTATATAAATATGCAAGAATCGCGCCAAAATTCCATGCAAAAAGGAGCGCAGCACCGCCTGCGGTGTTTCTAACGCCCCTGATTCAAGTGCAAATCACGTTGGACAAATTTGCACTGCCTCTTTTATTTTTAATACAGCATCTTCCGCCAGATTGCTGACAGGCTGCATCTGCACCCCTGCCACCAGATTATCACATTTGTTCATAGGAATCAGTACTCTGACTGCGCTGCTCTGCCCTACTGCAACGGCCATATTGGGTGTGACTTCGCCAAGGAGGGAATCTGCAATCACAATGCCGACGGGACCTGTGATAAAATCTGCTCTGCGGCTTGCAACAACCACCGCATTTTCTCCAGTTGCCGCTTCATCAGCACCGGCTTTCAGCATGGTGCTCGTCGCCATGGCATTGGTGCCCACCGCCAGAATTTCTGCCGCTGGAAATTCTCTCCGAATGCCTTCTATCAGCAGCTTGCCCAGTCTGCCGCCCTGTCCGTCTATCACTAAAAATACCATCCTTGTCCTCCTGCTATTGTATTTGTCTTATTTTACCACATTCCAGCGCAGGTGGCGCAATGTATTTTCTGTTATATTTTCTATTATATGTAAGTAATTCTTGTGTAGTAAATCAAAGATCAGTCTTGCAATATGGCGTCGCTGGTCTGCTTCGGCACTACCTGTTATCCCTTGCCCATCTCCACAATCCGATCGCTAATGCGTGCCACCATAGGCAAATCGTGGGCGATGAACAGCATGGTCAAACCTCTGCTTTCACACAAGGATTTCAATAACTGCACAATCTGTGCCTGCATAGACACATCCAAAGACGCTACTGGTTCATCTGCAACGATAAAATCTGGTTCTGTAATCAGCGCCCTTGCGATGGCAGCTCTCTGCCGCTGACCGCCGGACACATCATAAGGATGCCGCGTCGCTAACTCCTGCGAAAGACCGACCAGCTGCATCATTTCGCTGACTTTCTCAGAAATGACCTTTTTATGAAAACTGCCCCTGCCAAACCGTCCCTTTCCAGTATGGATATGGCCATCCAATCCTTGGGACATGCACCGCTTTCTTCTGGCAATGACCAGCGGCTCTGCAATGATTTCTGCCAGTGTCATGCGGGGATTCAGCGCCGCCGCACTGTCCTGAAAAATCAGCTGTGTACGACAGCCTGGTGCGAAAGAAATCGTCCCAAAAGAAGGTTCTAAAATCCCTGCGAGACACTTTGCCAGCGTCGATTTTCCGCAGCCAGAAGGACCGATAAGACCGACGATTTCACCCCGCTCTATGGTAAGAAACAAATCAGAAAAAATCGTGCGTACATCCTGTTTCCCTAAAAGGAACTGCTTAGAAAGACCACGTACAGAAACCAGCGGGATTGGCGCAGTGTTTTGTACCGATAAAGGCAATGCTTCCGTCCGTCTCTGGTCATAAAAATAACTGCTGCATTTCCCCGCCGCTGCATGACGCAAAAGCGCTTTGGTGTAATCGTGCTGTGGATTTGTGAATACAGCCTCAGCCGCGCCGCTTTCCACGATGAGGCCATCTTTCATGACAGCAATGCGGTCTGCCATCTGGCGTGCCAGTCCTAAATCATGGGTCACAAACAAAACACCCCGATGCGCCTCTTCGCTGACTGCCCGCAACAGTCCCATGATCTGCGCCTGTGTTGCAATATCCAACGCCGTAGTCGGCTCATCACAAATCAGCAATCTGGGATTTGCCGCAAGGGCAATGGCGATGGCAGCCCGCTGCCGCATCCCACCAGAAAAGTGATGTGGATACTGACGAAAACGTGCCGCCACATCCGTCATACCCACTTGTGCAAGCAGCGCTTCCGCCTGTCTTCTCGCCTCCTGCTTTTTCATCTTTTGATGAAGCAGCATCGGTTCCATAATCTGCCTTCCAATAGAAAGGACCGGATTCAGAGACGTCATAGGGTCTTGAAATACCATGGCGGCATCCCGTCCCCGCACCTGTTCCAGCGCCTTCTCGCTCATCTTCGTCACATCTTTTCCACAAAGCAGAATTTTGCCGGATTCCACAGTAGCATGGCGACTGTGCAACATCATAACTGCTCTGCAGAGTGCCGTTTTTCCACAACCCGACTCGCCTACCAGCGCAACTTTTTCGCCGGCAACAACCTCCAGATCAATGCCTTTCACTGCTTCTACGCGTCCGTGTTCTCCATGAAAAGACAATCGGAAGTCTTCCATCTTCAAAATACATTCCATCATCCAAATCCCGTATCTATCACTTGATTTCCCATTGCGCGATATTCCAGAATATGCCTACCCCGTGATGCCCCAGCACAGTATCTTCCGTAACGCCTGTCACATTGTTTCGCACCGCATAAGAAGCGTCTACATATGCGATAAAGCTGTACGGCATCGCCTTTGTCAATTCTGTCTGAAATGCTGCATACAGATTTTTTCTAAGGCTGTCATCGTCGGTATGTCTGGCTTCCTCTAAAATGGCGTCAACCGTTTCATTGCCATAGGCAGTGTAGTTATCTCCCGCGCCGGTAGAAAACACTTTGTAGGTATGATCATCCGGATCAAACGGACTGCCCCAGCCAATGATGCAACTGTCCTGTCCTTCCCAGTCCAGCGTTGCCTTTGCTTCTGCCGAAACATGGACACCGATTGCAGAAAGCTGGGCAGCACACATTTTTGCCATATCCACCCGAACCCGATCGTCTGCCATGGCAGAAATCGTAAAAGCCAGCTTTGTTCCATCCTTTTCGTAATATCCGTCCCTTCCCTTTTTCCATCCATGTTCTTCCAGCATCTCCACCGCTTTCTCCGGTGCATACGCAAACCGTTCCATTTCAGCATTGCCGTATGCGCCTTTCTGCAGCGGTGAATACGCCGGTTCTCCTTCTCCCCGCAGCACACTGTCTACGATTGCCTCCCGATCGATGGCATAGCTAAGCGCCGCTGGAAGTTCCGGATGTTCCGAAAACAGTGGTTTTGCGAAGTTATAAGCGAGCGCCCTGTAGTCTGCGGTCTGCATCTGAAAGATCCGATGGCTGCCCTCCGCTTCGACACGCTCCGCCGTCTTGGCGGTAATCAGCGCCATATCCAATTCGCCTGCCAAAAGCTGCATGGTTCTGGCGTCTGTGTCCGGTACAATTTTAAAAATTACCCTTTCGATGTTAGGTACACCGCCATAATAACCCTCAAACCGCTCCATCGTAATGGACTGTCCCTGATCCCAGGCAGTCAGTTTATAAGGCCCTGCGCCAACTGAATTTTGGTTAAAAGAATCGGTTGCCGGATCTTTTCCCTCCAGAAGATGGGCAGGCAGAATCCCGACTGTCATATAATCCACGAATGCCACGTTGCTCTGTTTCAGTCGAATCTTCACCGTAACGTCGTCAGGGCAATGAATGGCTTCAATATCCGTGTAGTTGGAACGAATTTCCGATTGGTTTTTCTCGTCCAAAATCAGTTCTAGTGTAAATTTTACATCTGCTGCCGTCAGCGGTGCGCCATCGTGAAAAGTCAGCCCTTCCCGCAGGTGAAAGGTGTAAGTCCGTGTTTTCTCGTCAAACGCCCAGTCTTTTGCAAGTCCCGGCACCACATGATTTTCCGCATCGTGGGCAGTCAATCCTGCAAAGAGCAGCATATTAATTTCTCCATGCTCATAAAGAGCCGGATTGATGGCGGTATAATCCTGGCTGCCATACACCAGGGTATTGTCTCCTGCCGCCATTGCCTCCGCACCGGTTGTCTCCCCGCCTGCTGTGCAGCCACTGAGCATACAGAGCATCCATAACACTATGATAAACCATCTTTTCTTCATGATTGTTCTCCTCGATCCATATGGCGTTTTGCGCCATTTTCTATAAATTGCTGTGCAATCTGGTATTTTTCTTCCGTACATACTCGCCCATGGAGGTCACACAGGTCAGCGAAGTCACCAGCACCATGCCCGGCATCAAAAGAATCCACCAGTTTCCTGAAAGCATGGCTTCCTGTGACATAGACAGGAGCGTGCCCCAGGAAACCATGTCCAAAGGCAGACCCAACCCCAGAAAACTCAACGTCGACTCCATGATCATCGCCTGTCCCACATTGGTGATCACCATAAACAGAATAGAAGATAAAAATGCAGGCAAAAAATGCCGCCATAAAATATACCAAAAACCGCCCTCCATCATTTTGGCAGCCAATACATACTCGCTTTGACGAATCTGCCGTACTTCACTGCGCACCACTTTCGCAATTTGCGTCCAACTGATACAGCCGATGATCAGTGAAAGCGACAAAATGGTCGTCTTCCCCCAAATTGCCTGCAGAAACAAAATCAGCAGCATCTGCGGCACGCTCATCAAGAGTTCTGTAAACCGCATCATCAGGTCGCTGATCCGTTCTGAACAGAGACCGCTGACAGTGCCAAACACCACAGCGATGCCGGTGGAAATCAATCCGCTGATGGCACCGATGAGAAGCGATGCACGCCCGCCGAAAAGAAGCAGGCTGAGTAGATCCCGTCCCATGGGATCTGTTCCCAGCACATGCTGCCAGCACGGCGCCAGATTGGCGGCATCACGATCCAAACAATCCGGTGGATAAGGCGCAATGACATCAGCCAGCGCACAGCCTGTGACGATACAAAACAGCACCCCTAAGGCTGCCCGAGGCAGCTTTTTTTCACGCTTCATTGCGCCACCTCCTGGATCTGTTTTTCGTATTGCATTCTCGGATCGATCCTCTGTCCCAGTACCTGGGCCAGTAATTGAAAAACCAGCACCGCAGCGCCTGTAAAAAGTGTCAATGCCATCAGCATATTATAGTCCTGATACATCGCTGCCGCAAAACTCAGCGCCCCAAGCCCCGGATAACTGAAAATGGTCTCCACCACATAGGTACCACCCAGAATATGCGGCAAAGAAATGGCCATCACCACCAGCATAGACGGCATGATGTTCCGCAGGCAATGGCGCCGCAAAATGGTCTTCGCAGATAGCCCTTCCGCTTTACACAGCAGCACATACTCTTTTCTTGTTTCTTCCGCCAGCTTATTCCGTACCATATACGCGTAATACCAAAGATGTTCCAGCACCAGCACCGAAACCGGCAAAATAAGATGCACAAGCCGATCTAAAGCATTCTCCTGTCCGCCGATGGAATAAGCGCCGCCCGCAGGCAGAATTTTTAGCTGCACCGCAAAAAGCAGGATGAGCACCAGCGCCATAAAGAATGATGGTACATTGGAAGAGAGCACGCCGATTCTGCAGATCAAACGATCAGCAAAACTGTCTTCTTTTCTGGCACAGAACATGCCCAGCAGCACAGCAAATCCAAAAGTCAAGAGATACGCCGTGCCGCCCAGCAGCAGTGTGTTCTTCCATACACGCCCAATCACAACTGCAACAGGCTGTTTATACTGATAAGAAAGTCCCATATCTCCTGCTGCAAAATGTTCTGCCCATCTGCAGTACTGCGTCAGCATAGAGTCATGCAGCCCCAGCCGCTGCCTGGCTGCTTCCTGCTCCGCTGTACTCATATGTGCTAAACCGTCACCATAATACGCCCGCAGCGGATCGCCCGGACAAAGTCTTGCAATCACAAAAACGATCACAGAAAGTAGGAACAGAACGGCAAGCATCTGTATACTTTTTTTTAAAACATAGGTGATTTGATGCATGTTACTTTATTTCTTTTTTTACCTGTGAAATCGAAAGACCTTGTGCTTTGGCGATGGCAGCAACCTGGTCAAACTCGACTTTTTCTTTGGTCACGCCATATCCGCTGCTGACTTTCACGTCAATTTCCCCCCAGGGACTCTGCCGCTTTTCCGTATGCCGGTCCATTACAAAACGCCTGCACTGGGATGCCCGCACACCAATGGTTGTCGTATACTTTAATATCTGTGCTGCAAAAGTTTCCTGCTGTGCCACCTGACACATACAGACCAGCTTCACGGCTGGCCGAGATTTTTTCATCACAATCTGCTCAAAGTATACATCCAGCGCACCTTCGGCAAGCAAGCGCTCCATGGCAAATCCCAGTTCTTCTCCAGTCATATCATCTATATTGGCGGCAAGTTCTATCACGTCTTCCTGTGTCGGAGGCTGCATCTCTTCTTCACTGTGTCCCAAAAGCACCCTGACACAGTTCGGTCTGTCCGCAAAGTCTTTCGTACCCATACCATATCCGATTTTTTCTACCGTCATAGCTGGCATTACCGCAAAGGCGTCACCAAAATATTTCAGCAGTGCCGCCCCGGTAGGCGTACACAGTTCCCCTTCTACCGTACCGCCGTAAATGGGCAGCCCTGCTAGCAAAAGCGCAGTGGCAGGCGCAGGCACTGGCAGCTGCCCATGGGCACATTGCACACTGCCGCAACCCACATGCACCGGCGAAACGACAATACGCTGCGGACCGATTTCTTCCATCAGAAGGCAGGTTCCAACTACATCTGCCACCGCATCCAGTGTGCCGACCTCATGAAAATGAACCTGTTCTACCTTTTTGCCATGTACCTTGGATTCAGCTTCCGCAATGAGCTGATATACTGCTTTCGCATCTGTTTTGACTGTTTCTGAAATTTCCATCGCATCAATCATCGCCTCAATGTCAGAAAGCCCACTGTGCGGATGCGCATGATCCTGGCTATGCGGATGGTCGTGGAAGTGCGTATGCCCGTGATCATGCCCGTGGTTCGTTCCATGATGATGCGCCCCTTCTCCCTCTTCAGCGCCATGAACCAGCACATGGACATGACTTCCGTTGACCCCGCACTTCTCAGACGGCGTAAGGTGCACGGACACCCCTTCGGGCATCAAATGATTTAGCCTGTGCAAAAAATCTTCCTGTGTTTCCAGGAGCTCTAAAAGTGCTGCCATCAGCATATCTCCTGCAGCACCCATATTACATTCTATATATAAAGTTTTCATTTATTTTCCATCCTCCATATGATTGATTAAATTTGCCTGATATGCGGCGCCAAATCCGTTATCAATATTCACCACGCTCACACCGCTGGCGCAGGAATTCAACATGGACAAGAGGGCCGTCACGCCGCCCAGCGCCGTGCCATATCCTACACTGGTAGGCACCGCTATAACAGGACAGTCTGCAAGACCGCCGATGACTGACGCCAGCGCCCCTTCCATGCCTGCAATGGCGATGATCACCCGCGCCCCCATAATCTTTTCCACATGCGCAAGCAGTCTGTGAATGCCGGCAACCCCCACATCATAGAGCCGCTCTACCCGATTTCCCAAAATCTCCGCGGTCAAAGCAGCTTCCTCCGCCACCGGCATATCGCTGGTACCACCTGTGGCGACTAGAATATACCCATCATGTGCAGGTTTTATTTTTTCGCCGACCAGTCCCACCTTTGCTTCGGCAAAGTATGTGAAGGGAATATCCTTTTCAAACTGTGCCGCCGCTTCTTCACTCATGCGAGTGATCAGGATTGTTTTTTGTCCATGGGTCCAAAGGGTATGGGCAATTTGATCAATCTGTGCCGGTG
>CANBFZ010000068.1 GCA_947367725.1 uncultured Eubacterium sp. | reverse complement strand
GTCCACAACTAAAATCTTGTATTGCATCATAAAATGTCCTTTCTCTTCCCTTCTGTAGCTTCTATTTTATACTGTTCCGCCAAAAAAATATAGGGAAAGCAGCATAATTTAAGAATTTTTAAGAAAAGCAACCATCAAAAAAGAGACCTGCACCAGGCAAATCTCTTTCTGCTTTATTTTTATCGATATTTCTTTCTGTAGAGCGCCATAGAGAGCGCAACCGAAATCGTCAGGGTGAAAGCAGTAATCACTGTACCTGCCGCTGGATATACGACCGGGTTTAGAGACCAGATCCCCAAGTCCAGACTTTGCACCACCGTCATGGCAAGCACCACAGTCACAAGCAAATACACGATTCTTCCTTTTTCTGCACCCAATCTGAATAGAAGCGGCAGATTGATCGACAGCAACACCAAACTGCTGTAAAAGAACAGCAAAATGATCGTCAACTGCTCCGGAATCTGTGATAGCGCATCTCCCTGCAGCCATGCCCTTACCACCACAGCCGCTGCTTCAATAAGTCCGATCATCACTGCGCCAACAAAACCGATGACGTACTTGCACAACACGATATCCCGCACTTTGTACGGCATCATCTGTGCGTACGTATTCCATTTGCACTGCTCATCAAATGCCAGCGCTGTAATGGGCAGCATGGTCATATACATCAGCGCAAAACCACTGGTAAACGGATTCCCATAGATTGCAAATCCGATCATAATCAGATAAAACAGTTTCAGTTGTTTCCCCAGCACATAGATATCTTTCACGACAAGTCCTTTTAACATCTCGTTTCCCCCTTCACCATATACAGCATGATATCTTCAATCGAAGCCTTTTCCAGCGAAAATGCCTCGTTTACCAGCGCCCGCTTCAAAAGGCAATCCACGCCGTACTGGCTTCTCCGCACGCCATATACCGCCTCTTTAGGCACATCTGCAAACTGTGCACTGGTACACCGTAAAATGCCATACGTTTCTAACAGCGCATCCTTTTCGCTGCAGAACAGCAGCTTTCCTTTGTGGATAAACGCGATGTAATCACAAAGTTTCTCCAGGTCGCTGAGAATATGGGAAGAAACCAGAATAGAATGCTGCGGATCCCTGGTAAAGTCGTAAAAAATATCGAGAATTTCATCCCGCACAATGGGATCCAGTCCACCGGTCGCTTCATCCAGAACCAGAAGCTTTGGGTCATGAGAAAGCGCCACTGCAATGGCCAGCTTCATTTTCATCCCTCTGGAAAAAGATTTAAACGCCTTATGCTGCGGCAAATCAAATTTCGCAATATAGGAAAAAAATGTTTCACTATCCCATCTGCGGTAAGTGTTTTTCATGATTTTGTTCACATCTTTGACGTTGATCACACTTGGAAAATTGGCTTCGTCCAATACCACCCCGATCTCCTCTTTCAGTTCTGAAAATCCCCCGTCTTCATTGTTCATACCAAGTACAGTAATCGTCCCGCTATCTCGTTGCAAGGCATTCATCAGTAAGTGAATGACGGTACTCTTTCCGGCGCCGTTTTCACCAATCAATCCCAGCACACATCCTTTGGGCAACGTAAAGGAAACATCTTGCAGACAAAATCCTTCAAAGTGTTTCGTCACATGGGACAATGTAATTGCACTGTCGTCTCCCTTCACCGTTCTATTTTCATACTGCATCTCTCTACTCCTCCTTTAACAGCATCAACATTTCTGATAATTCCTCCGCACTTAAGCCGCAGGTTTCTCCCAGCTGTAAAATCTCTAACATTTTTGCTTCAATTTGTTTCAGATAGGTTTCACGGATTAACGCCTTGTTCTGTTCGGCAACAAAACAGCCTTTCCCTCCCACTGTATAGATAAACCCCTCTTGTTCTAATTCATCGTACGCCCGCTTGGTGGTAATCACACTAATTCTGAGATCTTTTGCCAGCGATCGAATGGAAGGGAGGGCGTCTCCTTCTGCCAGCGTACCGGCAATAATGTGCTGTTTCATCTGCGTGTAAATCTGTTCGTAAATCGGCTTTTGATTGGCATTGCTGATAATAATATCCAAAGCGTCCTCCTTTTTTCACCACATCTGTATATATACAGTATATACAGTTATAACAGTTTGTCAAGTCTTTTGATCTAAAATCTTGGATGCTGGCGTTTCACCTTCCATACCAGCAATAGAAAACGAGGGCACGCTTGCGGTCATTTCATACTGACATGACCGCAAGCGTCCCTCGTTTTGATAGCAATGTTCTTAAAGATTCTTTTCCAGTTCCTGCAGCAGCCGATCGATGTCTGCCGGCTCATGATCGCTGAAAACGGCACACCGGATTGCACCCTCCGGTCCTGCCCCCACATAGGTCGTATATCCCACAAAAATGCCTTTGTCCCATAGATCCTTCTGCAGCGCAATCATAGTTTGGGCGTTGCCAATGGTAAAGGTTGACACTGGAGAATCGGAGTCATCCACCGAAATACCCAGGCGTTTCAGTCCCTCTTTCAGTCTCGCAGTGTTCGCTCTAAGTTTTTCCAGCATTTCAGGATGTTCTTTCACATAGGAAAGGCTCGCCGCTGCAACCGCTTGATTGGAAGCAGTTCCTACAGTAGAACCCCTTGCAGCAGATGCATTTTGCAGTAAAGCAATCGCCTGTGCCGATCCTACTGCAATGCCGCCGAATGCGCAAAAAGCTTTTGCCAGTGAACCGCCAGCAATGACGCGTTCCTGTTCTAAGCCAAACTTCTGTACGGCGCCGCCGCCAAACTTGCCTACCGCGCCAAAAGAATGGGATTCGTCGACGACCAGCCATCCCGCATACGGCTTTAAAATCTCCTGATAGGCATCCAACGGCGGAATATCCCCAAATGTAGGAAACATACCATCTGTTGCGACCAGCGGTCTTTGACCAGGCGCAAGGGTTTCTCTCATGACCCGTCTCAGATCATCCGCATCCATATGGCGAAACGGAACCATCGGCTTTCCTGTAATGGCGGCGCCCTCTTTCAAACTGTAATGGGTTTTTTCATCCAGAAATATTACGTCATACCAATCGGCAATCCCATTCAGCGCAATCATTCCAAACAAATAACCGGTAGAAAAGTATATGGCGTCCTCTGTACCAAAAAACGCCTTTGCCGCTTCTATCACCTGCAATTCCGGCTGCTGCGAAAATCCATAATATCGCGACAGCGGCGCAGTCATGCCAAACTGCTTCAGCGCTTCTGTTCCTGCCTCAATCAGCGCCGGCGTCTTTGCCAGACCTAAATAACAACACCCGCCAAAGCTGAGAATCTGCCGTCCGTCCACGGTAATCCGTGCGCCGCTGGCTGACTCAATCATTTTAAAATTTTCCATCGTGCCTCCTTATAAAATCCCTTCCATATTGTTAAGATACCGATAAATACTCGGTTTTGAGCAATTTAATTTTTCCGCCGCTGCAGCAACGGCGCCTTTTCTAGAAAAGAAACCATTTTGATGCAGAAGCCGTATGATTCGTATCCGTTCTTCCTTTTTCAGTCGCTCGAAGGCTCGATCTGTGGTACCCAGCACCATAGCCACTGCCTCGTCGATGGTGGATGTAAGACTGCTGCTGACCACAGACTGTCTGGATTCCTGCCGGGTTGGCGCCGGCATACCAGAAAATGCATCCCCAATCGAAATGTCCAGCACCGAAAATTCCGTAGGATGACACAACGCAAAGAGCTGCGCCGTCAAATCCTTATATCGCCGGTCATCAAAACTGATGCAAAATAACCCTTCCAGCGCGTTCTGCCGGTTCTTCAAAAAAAGCACGGAACTGCGCAAAAGGGTGCCGTCCGCAGAAGTTTCCCCATAGTGCTGCTGCCAATCCTGGGTCTTCCATCGTTCTTCCTGCAGCATTTTCTCAAGGGCATAGGTCAGTCCTGCCCCCAGCGTTCTGCCGGTGATATGTCCATTGGCGATGGCTGCCACCTGCGGGGTGCCTGCGCTGCAGTCATACAGCGCCACTTCATAGTTAGGCCCCAGCATGTGACACAGAAATTGCACCATCAAAGAATATTGCTGTACCAGCTGCATTGTCATCCTCCGCCTCCTTGTTCAAATACTTCCTACATTTTTACGTTCTAACAAAGACAGGATAGCACAGTCAAAAAGAATTTTCAATAATTTTTTATCATATTTTTATAATTTTTTATCAATAAACCATCCCATGCACATGCACCTGGTCAAAACCGCCTCGCCTTAGATGCTGAAGAACCACAAAGTGCAAAATCCGACACATACAGATTAAAAAGTGACATTGCGCCAAAATTTCAGACAATTATACTAAAATTAGGAGGTAGACAACATGAAATATGACTTACGAATCAAAAATGGACAAGTGATCACAGAAGCTGGTCTGCAGCACATCGACATATACATAAAAGATGGAAAAATCGCCCATATGGGAACCCCTACGCCCACCAATGCTGCCACGCGGGAAATCGATGCGCAGGGGCAGTATGTACTGCCAGGGTTTCTTGATCCCCATGTGCATCTCAACGATCCCGGTTTAACAAACAGCGAAGATTTCTATACAGGTACCTGCGCTGCTGCTGCGGGCGGCGTCACTACCGTATTAGAGCATCCCCTGACCTTTCCGCTCCCAGATCACCGCAGCGCCTTTCTTGAGAAGAAAAAGATCGGCACGGGCAAAGCAGTTGTTAATTTCGGATTGTTTGGCGCCTGCTCCAGCACAAATCAGGCAGAGATGCAAAAAATGATACAGGACGGCGCCATTGCATTTAAAACATTCCTTACATATTCACCGGAAATTCCAAGTCTTGACGACGGGCAGGTACTGGCACACATGAAATTTTTATCAGACTATGACACAGTCCTGGCAATCCACTGCGAAAATAATGCCATCGTAACGTATTGCACCGCAAAAATGCAGGCAGAAGGTAACATCAAGCCGGAGGATTACCCCGACGGCAGGCCAGAAATCGCTGAGCTTGAAGCGGTTGCAAGGATGTGTCTGTTCGCAAAGGAAACAGGCTGTAAAGTAAATATCGCCCACTGCACATTGAAAGCCGCCATAGAGATCGTACAAGAAATGAAAGCACAGGGCGCCGACTTATCCGTAGAAACCTGCCCGCACTATTTAATTCTCAATCGCGCCATGCTGTCAAACCTAGGCGTATTCGGCATATGCAATCCACCCCTTCGGCAGGAAGAACGCGTGGAAGAGCTTTGGAATTGTATTTTTGACGATAAAATTGACTGGATCTGCAGCGATCACGCCACCTATACCATCGAAGAAAAAATGGCTGGCAAAGATAATGCATTCCTTGCACCTGCCGGCGTGACCAGTGTGGAGCTTTGTTACCAGCTCTTTTTCAGCGAAGGTGTCATAAAAAGAGGTCTCCCGCTGGAAAAATTCGTAGCGCTAACCAGTACAAACGCCGCAAAACGATATCACCTATATCCAAAAAAGGGCAGAATTGCCGTAGGCGCTGACGCGGATATTGCGATGTTAGACCCCCATACAGTATGGACCGTAAAAGATGAAAATCTAAAGCAGATGATCAAATGGAGTCCATACCACGGGATGACGGTAACCGGAAAAATCACCAAAACGATTGTTGGCGGCACAGAAGTTTACAACGGTTCTGACATCACCTCCGAAAAAGGCAGCGGCAGGTTCGTCGCGCCGGAAAAGTAGGTGGGCGCAATGCATCTTTTGCTGATCAACCCCAATTCCTCTGCAATGGTAACCGAAACGTTAAAAGCTGCCGTCCTGCCGCTGCAGACGGACACGCTGCAAATCCATGTCACCCAATGCGCCAATACCCCAAAAGGCATCGTATCTTCCTACGATGAATTAAAAGCAGGCGCTGCTGTGGTGGAACTGCTGATGCAGGCGCAAAAAAACTATGACGCCGCCATCATCGGCTGTTTTGCGGATCCCGGTTTACGAGCTGCCAGAGAATGTATAGACAAACCCGTTGCTGGACTTTACGAAAGCAGCACGATCTTTGCCAAACTCCAAGGCCGCAGATATTCCATCATTGCTTCCGGAAGTGAAGCAGATATCTCCCCCTGGATCGGCAGCGTACGAAACTTAGGAGACACAGAAAACCTGGCATCGATTCGCTATATCGGCGCTACAGTGGAAACAGCTGTCACAGCATCTGACGATACAATCTGCCGAATGATAGACCACTGTAAAAAAAGAGATGGCGCTGACGCAGTGATTTTAGGCTGTGCCGCCTTTGCCGGCCGAGGAAAAACCCTATCAAGCATCATGGAACTTCCCGTCATTGACGGTATAGAAGAAGCAATCAGCATCGCTAAGATGCTCACAGCCTACAGGAGGACATCATCATGGATCGAGAATTAAAGTGGATCGGGCAAAGCATCGAACAGCTTGCAGAAACAGGTAAGAAAGACGGCGCATACTGGCGGGCTTCCTATACGCCCGAAGACCATAGGGGTGCTGCCCTTCTACAGCAGTGGATGGAAGATGCCGGCTTTCAGACATATTTTGATGCGGTAGGAAACCTATATGGACGAATGGAAGGCACATCCGACGCAGTGATATTGACAGGCTCCCATAGAGATACTGTAGCAAACGGCGGCAAATATGACGGCGCCCTCGGCATTATCACAGCAATTGCTGCTGGCAGCGCATTATATCGCACATATGGAAAACCGCAAAAGACACTGGAAGTAGTCGCCCTTTGCGAAGAGGAAGGCAGCCGATTTCTCAGCGGCTACATAGGCAGCCGTGCAATCATCGGCGCCCTTAGCCCTGCAGATTTGCAGGAAGTAGATGAAGACGGCATCTCCCTGCAAACCGCTATGCAGACCTGTGGATATTATGATGGCGTCCTTCCAAAGCCGCGGGAAGATGTGGAACAATTTTTAGAGCTTCACATTGAGCAGGGCGGCATACTGGAAAAAAACGGAATTCATGTCGGCATTGTCACTGCAATGGTCGGTCTGCTGATCGGTGATATTGTTTTTCACGGCGCACAAAATCATGCCGGCACTACGCCCATGGATCTGCGCTGCGACCCCGTTCCTGCAGCCGCGTCTTTCGTTAACACGCTGCACCAGTGGGCGATGTCCAAAGGGCACAATTTGGTATGCACTGTCGGCAACATCACGGCTTCCCCTGGAAAAAGCAATGTCATTGCAAACCACGTAAGGCTAACCTTTGATATTCGTGCAGGCAGGCAATCTCTGCTCGATGAGGCAAAAGAAACCATTGCATTCCTGTTAAAGAAATTTGCTGCATACACGCCGCAAGTCACCTATGCGTGTCAGGAAACACCTGTGCCAATGGATCAAGAAGGCGTGCAGCACTTAGAAACACTCGCAGACAAGCAAGGCGCAGCCTACATGAGACTCGCCAGCGGTGCAGGTCATGATGCCCAAATCATCGGTCAGCGCATCAAAACCAATATGATTTTCGTACCCAGCAAAAATGGCGTCAGCCATTCCCCTGATGAATTTACAGCTTTAGAGGATATCGCTGCCGGGTATCAACTTTTGAAAGCGTATCTGAAAGAATCCGCATGGCGGAGAAAGGAAGCAGACGATGGAAGATAAATATTTATTTTTAAAAGGGAAGCAAGTAATCACCATGCACACAGGCGATGCGATCATTGACGAAGGCGTCGTCGTCACCAAAAATGACCGCATTGACTTTGTCGGCACAGAAAACGATGCGCGTAAAAAATATGAAGGCGTGCCTTATACTCGGATGGAATATCGGGACGGCGTCATCCTGCCAGGGCTTGTCACCTCCCATACCCATTTGTTTCAAAGCTTGATGAAAGGCATTGGCACAACCCTCAATCTGGACGACTGGGTTACAAAAGTTATCTACCCGATGAGCATGCAGATGGATTTCACAGACTGCTACAATGCCGGCAGGCTGAACATGGCAGAAATGATCCGAACCGGCACCACCTGTTTCGCCGACAGTCATTACATCGTGCAAAAAGACGAGAGCTTTGACGGCATGGCTGCAGCTGCAAAAGAAACGGGCATTCGTGCAGTACTGTGCCGCGCTACACAGAACATGAAATATCATCCCGACGTACCCAGTGAAGCCATCGAAGATACAAAGACCGCATTAGAAAAAACAGAAGCCTGTATCAAACAAT
>CANBFZ010000067.1 GCA_947367725.1 uncultured Eubacterium sp. | reverse complement strand
TCTATTCTTCTATTCCACTAACACACGAACCTTCTCAGGCTGGAATTCTAGCTTTGCATGGTCTTTCTCACATACAATCTGCAGTTCCACCTGAAGGGTCCCCGCCTCTAAATCTTTTAGATCCACAAAAAGAACCAAATCTTCTTTTTCAATTTCGGCAAGCTGGGCTTCTCTTCCCGTAACCAAAACTTCGATGGTTCCGGTATACAAAAGCTGTGCTTTCTGCCCTGCAGTCAAACCACGCAAATCAATTTCATCTGCGGCAAAAGAAAAGGTTTTCTGCACGAGCTGCTCCACTTTGACCTGCGCCTCCAGGCTTTCTGCTGATCTGCCCGAAACCTGCACATCAGGCGGTAAAACTGGTATGATTTTTACGGTAGTGTCTTCCGTCATATCCGTCACATCCACAGGTTCTGCGGTGACAAACTCAATGCCAGCTAGGACGCTGCTTTTCCCCTTTATGGTGATGGTTTTCGGTGCAGAAACCGTCTTCACCACAGTGCCATCAGAACGATCCGTTACAGGCACTTTCAGAGGAACCGTCTTCGCTGTGCCCAGCTCCGCCGTCACCTGTACAGCATTCGCTGACAGCCGAATTCGTTCTACAAGGTTTCCTTTTGCATCCACCGGCTCCAGCCTGCAGCTGATGGTCTTCAATTTCTCAGTCACTTCGCCTTCTTTCACAAAAGCGCTCGCATGATGCACCTGATTTACAAGAGACTCTGCCCCGCTGATCGTAACTGTGCTGCGGCTCATCTCTACAGTAATCGGCTCCTGGTCTGTACTGAACAAACCTTCATATGCCGGTACAATATCCACTTCCTTCGATGCTCTGGTTTCTACCGTAACCGTGACTTTATTCAAACTCTTATCTTCAATCTCTACATTGTCAGGTACTCTGATATTGACGCGAAGCTGGTTTTCTCCTCTCGCCGCATCTTCCAGATTGACAGATGCTGTAATATCCCCTGCACCAAGCCGGTTTACATTCGCTCTAGTTCCTGTAACCGTCACATGCATCGTCTCCGCACTGATATCTAAAATCGCCAGACCACTGTTTTCCAAGGCATCTTCGTTGAGAAACTGAATCGGAATATCCCTATATGTTTTGCTGTCCACTGGATTGGTTTCTCCAATAACATATGCCCAAATTCCAATCGCTATGAGTACGGAGATGATGATATTAAACTTCTTGTTATCTAGCATCTTTCTTCCTCCCCAATTTGCCCACCAGCTGATTCAGCTTGCTGTCCTGCGCCGCTGCACCGTTCAAATACAGATTGAGCAGTGTCTTTTCGACTGTCTTGGTATCTAAAAACCTAGTCAGTTTGCCGTCTACCGCCATAGAAATGATACCGGTTTCCTCGCTGACAATGATAGAAATGGCATCGGAATGTTCCGTAATACCAATACCGGCTCTATGCCTGGTGCCTAGACTCTTATTCAGATTCTTGTTGCCCGTCAGCGGCAGCACACACCCGGCAGCATAAATTTTATCGCCGCGAATAATCACCGCACCATCGTGGAGGGGCGCGCCCTCATAAAAGATATTGCCCAAAAGCTGCGCAGAAATATCCGCATTGATTTCTGTACCTGTCTCTGCAATATCTACAAGTGCTGTCTCTCTTTCTAAAATAATAAGCGCCCCAGTCTTTGTCTCAGAAAAGGAATCAACCGCCTTAACAAATTCATCTGTCACGGACTTTGCCCGCTCCTTGTCCAGCTGTCCAAACGGCGCTTTTACAATCTTGCTTCTGCCTACGTATTCAAGTCCTCTGCGCAGTTCCGGCTGAAATACAACCACCAGCGCAATGACCCCCATCGTCATCGTCCCTCTCAAAACCCAATTCAGCGCATACAAATTCAGAACATCAGACAAGAAAAAGGCTGCAAATAAAACCAGCAATCCTTTTACCAACTGCTGTGCCCTGGTATCTCTGATAAATCCAATCACCTTATACGCGATAAACGACACAATCAAAATGTCCAGAATATCGTTAATTCCAATGCTGGAAATGATATTGTCAAAAAAATTTTCCATATGTCTTCCCCTTATATACAGCTATTATAATTCTACCGTAATCAGTTAAAAAATTCAAGGGAAATGGTGCAAAAAACCACTACAAACCCAGGAAAACACGCTGTATATTTTGTCCGATCCGATTCCAGCCGGATATGCAGCCTTAAAGTCTTCGCCGCCGCTTCTTTTGTTCCGAAAAACCGTCAAAATCCATGCTTTTTCGCAGTAAAAAAAAGAGCCGCCTTTTGGCAGCTCCATAAAATACAAAAGTTTTGATTTAGTAAGTGGTCTCCAGCACTCCATAATTTCCATCTTTTCTGAGATAGACAACATTGACGCTGTCTGTTTCCATATCAAGGAATACAAAGAAATTATGCTGCAGCATTTCCATCTCTAAGATTGCCTCTTCTACAGACATCGGCGTCAGCTGGAATTTCTTAGTCTTAACAACGTGTACTTCTTCTACTTCTTCTGGCAGTTCAGGCAGACATTCAAATCTGACGGATTTATTGTCATTATACCGCTTCTGCAGCTTTCCTTTAAATCTCGCCATCTGGCTGGACAGCTTATCTACCACTTTGTCAATTCCTTCATAGATGTCATTGGAAACTTCCTCGCCTCTGAAAACAGCGCCCTTGGCATTGATGGTTGCTTCAATCTTGTCCTTGCCTCTCTCCTGAGATAATACCACGTTTACGGTAATGTCATCTGAAAAATACTTCCCCAATTTGTCAAATTTCTTTTCCAAAGTGTCCTGTAAATGTTTGTAAGTATTAAAATTCTTACCTGTGATGTTTACCTTCATTTGACGACCTCCTTAGCCATTCCCCAAGCTTCCGCATTTCTAAATGAAAGGGACGCCTGAGATAAATTTCTTTAACAGTATTATAACACAGTTTTCTGAAAAATCATATATCTTTTTTGTGTATTACGCGCATTAATTTTCGTCAAAATACTCATGCTTAGAAGTTGCCGTTTTTCTATGCCTCCCCTTTTGGTAGGCATAGAAAAACGGCATTGCAGTTGTCTGGCTGACCTGGTCTTTGCCCCCACACTCGCCTTTTCCGGGATTTTCCCGAGGACTTACATCTAAGCTGCGCCATGATCACTGCCGCCTTGCGGATCAGCTTACGTGGATCCCTTTGCCCGCAACTGGCCTGGATTTTCAACCACAGACCCAGACAACTGCAATGCCGTCTTTTCTGTTGTATTCTATTATTTTGCTGCAAACGCCAGAAAATACACTGCACTAGGAGATGCTTCGCAAAGTTGTGCAAAGCATGCTTCTGCAGTACTGCCTGTCGTATAAAAATCATCTAAAAGCAGAATCCTCTTTCCTTTCAATGCACCGGCATATTTGCGGTTCAGTGCAAACTTTCCTTTTACATTAAGTTTTCGTTCTGTGGGACTAAGACCGCGCATCGGCAATGTATGTTCAGTACGAAGCAGCGCTTTTGCATAGCACGGCTTTCCTACCAATTTCCCCAAATGCTGTCCCATCAGAGCCGCATGATTAAACCCTCTCTGCTGCTGCTTCGCCAAAAACATCGGCACCGGCACGATCAGATCAAACGCTAGCCCTGCAAGTGCAAGCCGATCTGCCATAATCTGCGCCAAATCTCTGGCAATATATTTTTTTCCATTGTATTTCAGTGAAAAAATCAATGTTCGTTCATATAGTCCGTACTGTACGCACCGCAGCTTCTGCATCTCGGGTATGCCGCTATCTGCATCAAAAAAATCCGCAGCACCCACGGCTGATTTCCTTTTTTCCGCACTTGCATACCCTCCACCGTTTGCTGCATCTGCATCTTGTACCATACATTGCGGCTCTGCAGTTTCTGCTACCGGCTTCTCAAGCTGCTGTAGCGGCGCTGTGTCCCATCTGATATGTGCCATACAATGGTCGCAGAGATGATAAGTTCTGGTTGCATCAATGAGGTTGCCGCAGCAGATACAATATAAATGCGGCGGATAGAGCAGATCTAGCAGGGTTTCCACCACACGCCGCACACTGCGCCAGGCTTTCATCCAATCCCTACTTCCAGCAATTCTTCCAGCCGATAACGCAGACCAGAATACCGCATTTTAATCCGATTATTGTCAATCATGGCGTGCATACGCTGTTCACTGCCCGCCAGCACCACCACCTGTTTTCCGCGCGTCACTGCCGTGTACAGCAAATTTCTGGTAGCAAGCACCGGCGGAAACCAAGAAACCGGCATGACTACAATAGGAAATTCACTGCCCTGACTTTTATGTACTGTAATCGCATACGCCAATTCTAGCTCATCTAGCTGGGTAAAATCATAGGTGACATATTTATCTTCATCAAATATCACGGTCATCTGATTGTACTCTTTATCGATCTTCTCTATAAATCCTACATCCCCGTTAAATATGCCCTGTCCTTCCGAAAAATCTCTCCGCTTTTTCCAGCCGATCTCATAATTATTTCGGATCTGCATGACTTTGTCATTTTCACGAAAAATCTTATCCCCAAACTTCTTTTCCGCAAGAGACTGCTGCGGCGGATTCAGCGCTTCCTGCAGAACCTGGTTCAATGCAATACTGCCTAGCACGCCTTTGCGCACCGGTGTCAGAAGCTGAATATCGCGTACCGGCACAATCCCTTCGTAATAAGCTGCTAGCCGCTTTGTAATCAGCTGCACCAGTAACTCTACAATCTGCTTGTCCGATGACCGTTCCATAAAGAAAAAATCCTTGTCTTTATTGTTCAGGAACGGCTGCTCTCCTTGATTAATGCGGTGTGCGTTGACAACAATCATACTTTCCTGTGCCTGACGAAAAATCTCTTTCAGTTTCACCGTATGCACATATTCACTTTCGATCATATCCCGAAGGACATTGCCTGCACCCACAGACGGAAGCTGATCATAGTCTCCGACCATAATCAGTCGGGTTCCCGGTTTCAGGGCTTCCGTCAGCCCCTGCATCAAAAGCAGGTCAATCATAGATGCTTCATCCACGATGACGACATCGTATTTTAAAGGGTCTTCGCTGTTTTTTCCAAATCGCATCACATCTTCATCAGAAGCGTAATAGTATTCCAAAAGACGATGCACTGTAGATGCGTAGTGCCCGCTGGTTTCAGTAATCCGCTTGGCAGCACGTCCCGTAGGCGCTGCGATCGCCACTTTGCATTGGCTCTGTTCAAAAATATTAATCAGTGTATTGATAATCGTAGTTTTTCCTGTTCCTGGACCGCCGGTAATGACAGAAATGCCACTCGTAAGAGAACTCTTTACCGCACAAATCTGCTGTGCCGAGAGGGCAATTCCCGTCTGCCGCTGCGTCATCGCAATCATGCTGTCAATATCCACAGAAAGAGACTTCAAACTAGCGTTAGAAAGCGCCGCCAGATTTCGGCAAACCTTCTGCTCTGCCAGATAATACCCATACAGATATACCACGGTCTGTCCTTTTAGGGTATCTAGCTGAATTTCTCCCGCAAACGCCATATCGACCATGTTCTCGTAAACCAATTCTCTCGATACATCCAGAAGCTGTCCGACTTTTTCACAAAGTTCCTCCTGCGGAACATAAGTACTGCCTTCTCCGGCAAAGTACCCCAAGGCATATTTGATACCGCTCCGTAACCGAAACGGACTTTCTTGCTCGATTCCCATTTTGGCAGCAATGGTATCCGCCTTGTGAAAACCGATGCCATAAACCTCTTCCACAAGGCGGTAAGGGTTTTCATGAATGAGTTCCATCGCATCGGCGCCGTACACCTTGTAGAGCTTTAGCGCATATTCAGCAGAAACACCATATTGCTGAAAAAACATAGAAACTTCCGCAAATTCTCTGTGTGCCGCAAATGCCGCAGCAATCGCTTCGGCTTTCTTTGGTCCAATGCCACTGACAAGCGTCAGCCGCTGCGGCGCCTGCTCCATCACAGAAAATGTGTCTTCTCCAAAACGCGCTACAATTGCTGCTGCCATTTTGGGACCAATGCCCTTTATGACGCCAGACGCCAGAAATCCTTCAATCCCAGCGATTCCGGTTGGCAGCACCTCTTCAAACTCTGAAAAAGCAAACTGCTCTCCATAAGTAGGGTGCATCTTAAAGGTGCCCCGCAGTTTGTAACTTGTTCCCGGTCCACAGGTAGGCAAACAGCCAACGACTGTAAAGCATTCATCTTCTGTCTCCAGTTCTGCAATCGTATATCCGTTGTCCTCATTATGAAAAATAATCTCCGTAATGACGCCTTGCTTTTCT
This sequence comes from uncultured Eubacterium sp., assembly GCA_947367725.1. GTDB lineage: Bacteria > Bacillota > Clostridia > Peptostreptococcales > Anaerovoracaceae > Senimuribacter. The sequence goes on along the minus strand of CANBFZ010000067.1, from coordinate 1,886 downwards.
TCCATTATTTTACCCATTTAACATATCTGGTTTTTGCTGCCAGCTTGTTTTTAGAATATTTCTTGGCATATTTCAGCAGCACATCCCGGTGATTGTTGGCAGGATTCTTATGCACCAGTGCCACCACCAATTCCAGAAGTGCAGAAGCCTTCTCAGAAGAGTCTGTAATGCCCGCTTCCATAATATCGTTGGCGTCGATGACCAGGTCCTCCACAAAGACCGGTTCATTACCGGATACAATCTTCTTCATCATATAGTTTCTGGATTCAATCTTCAGACTTGGCTGGTCGTAAACAATGCGCATCGCCTTCGACAGATTATGCAGATAGTTGTACCGATCTTTTCCGTATTGAAACAGGAATTTCTTAAACTCCATCTCTGTATTTAAAAAATTAATATCGATCACTCGTTCCACGCCATCTTTCAGGTGCTGCGCTGTTTTTGCATCAAACTGCAGACGCGCAATGGCAGGCAATGCCCGCTTCTTGGTAATTGCAGTGTAAACAAGACCCAGCCGCCTGGTTCTGACCGGCTTGGTCTGATCAATATGCTGGCAGACAGTCTTGAATGCGTTGGTATCAGACATAGACATGCTGCCAGCAATGTCTTCGCCCAAAATAACTGCCATGAGACCACTTCCAGTCAGCATCTTCAGCCCTTTGCCTGCATGATCGGAAACAAGCAGCGCTTCAAATTCTTCACGTACCGCTTTTACATCGCCTCGATCCACCTGCTCCATCAAAGGCCGCCAAAACTGTCCGATGGCTTCAAATACACTTTTGTGCAAATCGAAGTCCAGCTCTGCAGCAAGGCGAACTGCTTCCAGCATGCGAATCGGCGCTTCCTGAAAGAGACGTGCAGGAGAATCGATGGTGCGAATCAGCTTTGCTTTCAGATCCGCTCTGCCGCCATAAGGATCGACCAGCGCTCTATCCGGATTATCCGCCAGGGCATTTACCGTGAATCCCATGGCGCCCAGCGCATCTTCAATGCTGCCGTCAAAGGTGCACACATCAGCAATGCATCCCTCGACCACTGCAGCTTCTCCCTCTTCCTTTGCCGGCACTTCGTAAGTAAAATCCAGACGAATCTTCTCCCCTTGGGCATCCAGCACCTCCGCTTCCGGAAAAATCTGCTGTAATGTTGAGAGCGGCGCTTTGGTAAACAAATCCCAGTCATAAACTTTCTGCCCCAACAGCTGATCTCTGACGCACTCTCCTGCGGCATATGTCTCAAATCCTTCTTTTTCTAAGGTTTGCAGCGCTTTCAGCACATCCTTGTCGAATTTAATCACTCCTGCGTTCCTCCATCTTCTTTGCATTTGTAAATCCTGCGTTGATCCAGCGTCCAGATACGGTCAGAGAACGAGCCCGGTGCAACGCCCCGCAGCGCATCTTCCATATCAAACATACGTGCATCTAAAATATCCAAATAGTGCAGTACTTCTGCTTCCGGAAACAACGGTTTCTTTGGGCTTCCGAATTCTGGTTCATAGTGATGGGACAGAATCATATGCTCCAGCATCAATGTCTTTTCCTCTGGGAATCCCAGTTCGCTGCAGATTCTGTCCAAAAACTTAATGCCCTGCACAATATGTCCCAACATCTGCCCTTCAAAAGAATATCCTGGCGACACGCCATATTCATTGGATAAAATTTCGTTAAGTTTCTCGATGTCGTGAAGGATTACGCCTGCAACCACTAGGTCTTTATTCAGATTGGTATATACTTCACAAACGCGAAGTCCTGTCATCAGCATCCGCTTCACATGATATAAAAGACCGCCGTATTCTGCATGATGGTTCTTCGATGCAGCGGGATAATACAGCAGCTTTTCCCGATTCTCCGAAAGTACGCTGGTACAGAGTGCCCGCAAATCGCTATCCT
>CANBFZ010000066.1 GCA_947367725.1 uncultured Eubacterium sp. | reverse complement strand
TCGAATCATCGATATTTCCTATGTTATAAAAATGGTGCAGAGCGCGGCATCAACTACCTATCATCTGCACCATAAAATTTATTTCGAAACGAAATAGAACACATCTTCGCGCTACATGGGGATCGCAATTAGTCCCGGTTTACCACTGCCTGCAGCACCTGATTGGCAACTGGCCCTGCCACAGCACTGCCATAACCGCCGTTTTCAATACAGACGATAAACGCATAAGGATTCCCCTCGTTTTTTATAAAGCCTGTAAACCAGGCATTCGGCTCACTGCCATACACTTCGGCAGTGCCCGATTTTGCGTAGATATCAAGTCCCGGAAAGTTCTGCTCTCCGTAGTTCGATACGACATTGTTTTTCATCATCGCACGCAATTTCTTCGCAGTAGCCGCCTCAAGCATCGGCTCCGTATCTTCCCCTGTCTGGAAATTGGAGTGAAGCACTTTCGGCACAGTACCAGTGCCGTCTCTTGCAATGGCGCTCATATACACCAACATAGAACATGGATTCAGCTCATCATTATACTGTCCGATGCCCGCCCAAGCAAGGCTCAAATCATCGTTTTTAGGAAAATCAAAAGAACCTTTTGAATTATGAATGCCATCAATATCGTAAGCAGTTTTCAGTCCCACTTTCTTTGTATAGCTTTCCATGACAGTCCCGCCAATTCGCTGCGATAAATCGGCAAATGCACAATTGCAGGATTTTGCGAGCGCACTTTCAAAGTCCACGGTGCCGTGGGCTGCGGTGCAAGTAATCGCTTCATCTCGAATATAGCTGACTCCGCTGCAAGTATAGCTCCAGTCTTCCAGGCCACTGACATTTTCAATCGCCGCTGCACAAGTGACCAATTTAAAAATAGAACCCGGAATCAGATTAGAGGACAAAAACTTATTGAGGTATACCCCGGATGTGTCATCCGCGTCAATTTCCGGTGGATTTGCCGGATCAAAACCGGGGGAACTGACCATACAGACAATCTCGCCTGTTTCATAGTTATAAACACCGACCATGCCATTTCTTCCATTGAGCGCATGATAAGCAGCTTTGCAAACATCCGCATCAATAGAAAGTTTCAGATCATTGCCTTTTCCTGTAATGCTGTATGTGCCAGTCAAAAGGCTGTAGCCCACAATGCTGTCACGAAACGCACTTTGCGCTGCTGTCGCAATATTGCCGTTCATGTCGCCTACCGCATGGAGTGTGGCACGACGGGTCAATTCGTCTCCGTGATACTGTACCCCGTCTTTGGTATTTTCCACCAGCAGCGTATTATTGACGTCGTACACTTTCCCAATGGCAAGCCTGCCTTCTGCATACACATGCTCATTGGCATAAAACAGCGCCCAGTCATTGCCGCTTGTAACAAATTTGAAGACAAAGATACACATGCCAAGAAACAGCGCCGCCGCAAGTGCCAGACAAATGATGCCTCTTTGTTCCAGTTTCTTCATATCCCATCTTCCTCCTTTTCTGCCCGCAGTCCTTTATCAGTCAAACTGATTGCAATGCTGGCATTCTGCCTGGTATCCGCTGCCTTTAGAAACGCAAGCATGCCCCAGGATCCAATCATACTGGTGCCGCCGTTGGAGACAAACGGAAAAGTCACACCGGTCATCGGCAGCAAATCCACTGCGCCGAACACATTGAGTGCCGTCTGAAACAGAAACATGGAAGTTGCTGCACACGCTGCAATGGTATAGTAAGTGGATCGACCCGCCAGAATAGAACGTACCGCAAACAAAGATAAGGTAATAATCGAAACGACTGCAAGAAGCGCGATAATGAGCCCCCACTCTTCGACCAGCACACCAAATACCAAGTCGGTATCTGCCGCAAAGATACTGCTCAGCCAGCCTTTGCCAGCACCAACACCAACAAATCCGCCGCTTGCCGCCGCCGTCATCGTTCTGGTCTGCTGCATGCCGAGACCATCAGCAAATTCCCAGGCATGTCCCCAAACGGAAAAACGTTCTGCGATGTATGCCTTAAATTTCAGCACCATCAGACCGCCGACAAATGCAACCCCCACCAGTAAAATCAATTTGGTAAAATCACCACTTCTAAGAAAAGAGATGACCAAAAATGTAACGAAAAAGATAATCGCCGTTCCGAAGTCGCCCATCAGCGCCAAGCAGCAGAAGCAAAAGCCGGAAAACAGCATAAAGATGATGGAATTCTTCTTCTCAAAGAGTTTATCCAGCGACGCCGCTCCAACCCAGATAAAGGCTAGTTTTACCACTTCGGAAGGCTGAAAAGTAAACCCCAAAATTTCTACCCAGTTGGCAGCGCCGAACCGATCTGTCGCGAAAACCAGATTGAATACCAAAAGCCCTGCCGCGCCTACGTACATTAATTTCTGAATGGCTTCCGTTCTAGTCAGGTTCCGCAGGTATGCGCACATGAAGAAAAACAGGGTCACCCCCATCGCCACTGCGATAAACTGTTTAAATACTGCTTCTGGAAACTTTGCCGCAGTCACCGCCAAACTCAAAGTTGACAAAAAGAATGCGATCAATTCCATCTCAAAACCTTTGCGCTTCATGGAGCGCAGCAGAATTACGTAACCCCAGGCAAGACCGCAAAGACCTGCAAATGCTGCCGTAACAGAGGAAACATAGGCTTCACCCAAAGCAATTTTCAGCTGCACCACCGTCATCAGCTGAAATAGAGTCAACGCAAACAGAGACGGCCATGGCAGCGGAATCACTGTATCGGATTTTCTCATTTTAATATTATTGCGCCGTTCCTCCAAACTGATGGGAAACAGCGTACACTGGGTCATGCCGATGCTGATCACATCGCCGGGACGAATCTTGACCCGCTGGTCTTTCCTGATTCTTCTTTCGTTGACATAAGCCCCGTTTTTAGAGCCCAGATCCCGATAAGTCCAATCCCCCTTGCTATCTCTGTTCAGTGTGCCGTGATTTCTAGAAACCCGCGGGTCTTCAATATTGATGTCACAGCTTTTTGCCCTGCCAATCACATTTTCCCAATGGGTAATCGGCAAATTTTCTCCTGTGTTCAAATGCAGATACGCCCAGACTTCCGACGGATTTTTCGTCTTCAGCAGGGAACGAATTGCTCCTGTTAGAATAAAAATCGCCAGCGCAATAAACACCCATCGCGCCACAGCCGTATACACCAGTTCAAATCCGTAATCGGAATCAAATACTTCTCCTATCGTCGCAAAAAGATCTGTGAAGAAGTCCCCTATGCTTCCGAATATGCCCGAAATGATTGCCATAATACTCGCAAACCCCTCCATTCCTTTGATGTTCTACTAGTATAACACAAGATTTTTCAGATGTAAAACCCTCCATTGACAGCCAGCACCTGCCCTGTAATATAGGAAGCTTCTGCAGACGCTAAAAAGACGGCTGCCTTTGCGGTCTCCTCTGCAGTTCCAATTCTCCCCATGGGAATTTCTTCTGTCAATGCCGCTATGGTTTCTTCGCCGCAGATGCGGCTCATATCTGTATCTATCACGCCTGGTGCAATGCAGTTCACTCTGATGCCGGAAAGCGCCACTTCCTTTGCAAGGCTTTTGGTAAACCCTATGACTGCAGATTTTGTGGTAGAATATGCCACTTCGCAAGAACCGCCTGTCTGCCCCCAGATGGAGGAAACCGTTACAATGCTGCCCTGCTGCCTTTCTAGCATAGAGGGAAGTACTTCTCTTACTGCGTTGATTGTTCCGTAAAGATTGGTATCCATGATTTCTTTCCATTGTGCCTGCGTGGTATCGGTAAACAAACCTGTGATACTAATTCCTGCATTACATACCAGCACGTCAAAATACGGAACTTCCAGATACATGCGGGCAGCTTGCACACCTTCTGCTACCTGCCTGCCGTCAGACACATCGCAGCAAATGGCCGCAGCCCCTGTCTGCTCACTGATCTCGCGGGCCTTGTCCTCTCTTTCTTTATAAAGGAACGCGGTTTTATATCCGCACTTGGTAAACGCTTTTACCATGGATGCCCCAATCCCTCTGGAGCCGCCTGTAATCAACACCGACTTCATCCTGCACACCTTCTTTTCTTTCATTTCTTTGCAAAAAAACATTGGGACGTGCCCAATGTTTTTTCTTTGCTTATATTCTGGCGCATAGTATTAACTATAATCTTAGAAACTAATTCCGAGATTCTCAGATTATTTTCATCTATATTCTACTACATTCTTTCCCGCTTGTCAAAGAATTTTCAGATATTATTTTTGTTTTTTTGAAATTTTTTCCTGTCCCATTCTTTCATATTTAAACTTTTTGACGTTTAAGCAAAAAGTTCCATTTACAAAACCCCTTGTTAGTGTTAGAGTAGTCTAGTGAAATTTAAATAGAATGATTGAGGTATTTGTTTATGACAAGTTATTACTTTCTTTTGGCAGTTGCCATCATAATTTTGTCTACCAAATTTTTAGGCGGACTTTCCGAAAAAGTCAACATGCCCCAGGTCGTAGGCGCGTTGGTTGCCGGCGTCATTTTAGGACCATCGGTACTGGGCATTGTGGAAGAAACTAACTTTCTTGCAGAAAGTGCAGAAATCGGCGTCATTCTGCTGATGTTTATGGCAGGTTTGGACACGGATATCAACGAAATTAAGAAAAACAGTGTGTCCATGCTTTGCATTGCATCTATGGGCGTCATTCTGCCGCTCATTGGCGGTGCTGCATGCTACTATTTCTATTTCCATGTAGATGCGTCCGATTTTAACGAAGTCTTAAAGTGTGTCTTCATGGGTGTCATTCTGACCGCAACCTCTGTAAGCATTACGGTAGAAGCGCTGCGGGAGATGGGTAAGCTGAACGGACCGGTGGGCAGTGCCATTTTAGGCGCCGCTGTCCTTGACGATATCATCGGTATTATCATTTTAACCGTAGTATCCAGCCTGAAAGATCCATCGGTCAGCATCGTTTCTATTCTGATCAAAATTGTCCTTTACATCATTCTGATGATCGCCATTGGCTTTATTCTCAGAATTGCAAGACCGAAAGTCGATGACATTAAAGATAAACGCAGAGTATCGATTTATGTCATGGCATTGATGCTTTTGATCGCCTTTATTACAGAACAGTATTTCGGTATCGCAGATATTACCGGCGCATACCTGCTGGGACTGCTGATGTCTACCTTTGAAATCAAGTCTTATATCGCGAAAAAAATGACGGTGGCAAGTTACCTGTTCTTCTCCCCAATTTTCTTCGCCAGCATCGGTATCAAAACAGAACTTTCCGGCATGACCGGCTCACTGATGGTGTTCTCTTTGCTGCTGCTTTTGGTCGCTGTATTGACAAAGATCGTGGGCTGCGGACTGGGTGCAAAGCTCTGCAAATTCAGCTGGAGCGATTCGTTCCACATCGGAATCGGCATGGTATCCAGAGGAGAAGTTGCTCTGATTGTTGCCCAGAAAGGCTATAATATGGGACTCCTTGGCGGAGATTTATTTTCTCCGATCGTACTGGTCGTCATCGTCACTACTATCATTACGCCAGTACTTTTGAAAAAATTCATGAAATAATAAGAAGAATTTTGTATGTAAAAAGCCCGCCTGGTAATCTACCGGCGGGCTTTTTTTGCCACAATCAAATCAAGTTTGCCATATAGCGCAGCGTTCTGATCAGCTGGCAAGTATAGCTCATTTCGTTATCATACCATGCCACAACCCGCACCTCATAAATTTTGGTACCGCATCGCTGCGCTAAAGTCTGCGTTGCGTCAAAGAGGGAACCGTACTCCATTCCAATGATATCACTGGAAACCAGTTCTTCCTCTGAGTAACCAAAAGAGGCAGTTGCCGCAGCCTGCATCGCTGCATTGATACCTTCTACCGTTACACTTTCTGTTTCATCTTTCAGCGTCGCATCCAAAATGGTAATGGAGCCTGATGGTACCGGCACTCTCTGCGCCGAACCGATGAGTTTTCCAGAAAGTTCCGGAATGACAAGACCAATGGCTTTTGCCGCACCGGTACTGTTTGGCACAATGTTTACCGCACCTGCCCGCGCACGCCGAAAATCTCCTTTTCTGTGCGGACCGTCCAAAATCATCTGATCCCCTGTATAGGCATGAATCGTAGTCATAAAGCCGGTACGCAGTTCTCTGTAATCATTGAGCGCTTTTGCCATCGGCGCAAGACAGTTGGTGGTGCAGCTGGCGCCAGATACAATGCAGTCTTCTTTGGTCAATGTCTCATGGTTGACACCATATACAATCGTAGGCAGATCATTGCCTGCCGGTGCAGAAATCAAAACCTTCTTTGCACCAGCTGCAAGATGTGCGCGAGATTTTTCTTTGGAGGCAAAGAAACCGGTACACTCCAGCACCACGTCCACGTCCAGCGTACTCCATGGCAGCTTGTCCGGTTCTGCCTCCGCATAAATCCGGATCGGCGTTCCGTCCACAATCAGGGACGTAGCATCGCAGCTTACCGTGTGATTCTTATAACCCCCCTGCACACTGTCATGCTTCAAAAGATAGCAGAGCATATCCGGACTGGTCAGATCGTTAACTGCTACGATCTCAAAGTCGGGATCTCCAAACATTCTACGAAACGCAAGTCTGCCAATTCTTCCAAATCCGTTAATTGCAACTTTAATACCCATTCTGATTCCTCCCTTATCCACGCTGTTTATCGTCTGTTACTCTATAAGTTAGCACGTCTTTCACAAATGTCAATAGAAACGTTACAAAAATACTTACGAAAATTTTTCAAAAAACCAAGTTTTCTTGAAACTTTCGACAAAAAATTTTTATCTATTATGATAGAATCGCTTGCGCGATCAATATAGGATAGGAGGACTTTGCAGCATGGAGACAAAGATGCAGCAATGTATAGGAAACAATTTAAAATATCTCAGAACCCTCTTCGGGTACACACAAAAAGAAGTAGCGCATCTTCTACATATTTCGTTATCGACTTATGGTATGGTAGAATTAGGGCACAGAGCCGCACGTACAGATTTGCTGATTCGACTCGCAAAACTCTATCAGATTCCCATGGACGTTCTCTTTGAAAGCGACTATGACATTTTTATCAAACGCGTTAATTTTACAGGCAGCAGAGATATTACTGAATTGGTTCGGTTATTTCATAAACTTTCTCCTTTTGCAAAAGGCTGTCTGCTGGAACGCGCTTCGGTCTTGCTGACAGATGAAAACAGCAAAAAGCAGACAAAATAACTGCAATGAAAAACAGCCTGACACAGCAGGATTTGTATCCCTGTATCAGACTGTTTTCTCCCCTCTGCTGTTTATCTCTTTTTTGGCAGTGCACAAACCATGACGAGGGTGGAAACTGCCATGACGACTGCTAACATACCCAGCATAGGAAATGCCGGTTTAAAAATAGAACCCGCGGAGATCGTGTCTTCCATTCCCTTTACCCCTAAAGCGACAAGATATCCAACACCCAATATCCCACTAATTAAATCTATAGCAAGTGCACTGACTGCAAGCTTACGATTTTGTCTCATACATATGCTCCCTTCTTTCATTCCCTTTTGTAGTTTCATTATACATTCTGCACATTATCCTTTCCATAGACGCCGCTTACAATACACTTACAATCTTGTAAGATTCGGTCGAATTGGGACAGTTCAAAAGCAGAAAACCCTTTATTTACGATAAAAAATCCTGTATAATAAGAAGTAGTGTTCACAGGAACACAAGAAGACATATCGTCACGATAAATCACGACAGATAGAAAGAGGAACCTACTATGCGGTATCAACCACCTTATTTTGATTTTGAAATTTGCGGCGTAAAGAGACAGCTTCCTTTTGTAAAAATAAAAGAGGACATGGCGCTTGCCAGCTTCTGCATCGTCTCCGACACCGAACTTGTGCAGGCAGTTGCACCGGAACTTGCGAAAAGACTGCCGGAATTCGACGTACTTTTGACAGCAGAAGCAAAAGGTATTATTTTGACTTATGAACTCAGCAGAATTCTAGGGCACAAGGATTTTGTTGTCGCCAGAAAGAGCAACAAACCTTATATGCAGAATGTACTAGAAGCCAACGTTTACTCCATCACCACGCAGAAAAAACAAACCCTTTACATGGACGGCTGTGATGTAGAAAAAATCCGAGGCAAACGGGTTGCCATTATCGACGATGTTATCGCCACGGGGGAATCTCTCAATGCGCTGGAAACCCTGGCAAAAGAAGCCGGTGCGGAAATCGCCTGCCGGGCTGCAGTGCTGGCAGAGCTGGATTC